>JBFMGC010000012.1 GCA_040752815.1 Candidatus Zixiibacteriota bacterium | reverse complement strand
CGCATTACCGGTGAGATCGGGTCATCATCTAATCCTATTTCCGGTATGACGGTCGCCACGCTGCTCATAACCTGCCTGCTGTTTCTGGCGGTTGGCTGGACCGGAGTATCATATAGAGCCATGGCGCTCTGCACGGCGGCGATAGTGTGCATAGCCGCATCGAATGGCGGAACGATCAGCCAGGACCTCAAGACCGGGTTCCTGGTCGGCGGAACACCTAAACATCAACAGCTGGCCATCATGATCGGGGTAGTCTCCAGCGCACTGGTAATCGGGCTGGTGGTAATCGGTCTCAATAACGCCTATACGACTGTCGTACCGATTCAGTACCCGGAATATGTCGCGACCACTTGTACCTCGGACAAAACCCAGGCGGGTCCTGACGGCAACACTTACCGCCTCCATTACGTCACCGAACCGGTCGGCAACGTGCTGATCGGCAAGTATCTCGTTGACGAAGCCGGTAAGATCCAATACCTGGTCGACCCCGGCATCGCCGGCACGATTTCCGAAGTCGACGGCAAGCCGGTGACCAAACTCGATTCACCGAAGGCACGTTTGTTCAGCCTTATCATCGACGGCATCCTGACCCAAAAGCTCCCCTGGGGGCTGGTATTGATCGGCGTCTCCCTGGCATTGTTGATGGAACTGGTCGGTGTGTCATCGCTGCCGTTTGCAGTCGGGCTTTATCTGCCTTTGTCAACCTCAGTGCCGATTATGGCAGGCGGTATGATTCGCACTCTGGTGGAACGCAAGACAAGGGGCACGGCGGCGGAATCGGAGTTTTCACCCGGCGTGCTGATGTCATCCGGTTTTATCGCCGGCGCGGCGATTATGGGCATTGTGGTGGCCGGTCTGACCGGCGCGGGCTGGAACGAGGCGATCAATTGTTCCTCCTGGGTGGGCCACCTGGCCGAGGCTGACTGGTTCGCGCTGATCCCGTTCGGCCTTCTGATGTTCTGGCTCTACCGGGTGGGGACATCGGATAAGAACAGCGGCGCAGCGAAGTGAGCCCTGTAGGTCGGGATTCTTGCGGTCCCGACAGCGTCGTTTCTGTGGGCGGCCCGCCGCGGCGGATCCTCGTCTACCCCTTGCGTGAACAATCCTGGCCGGGCAGACCAGGAGGTCAGCCGCGCACAAAGAGCCGGGGCATCTGTCGGGTACGTCGTCATAGCTCCGTCACCAGCACGCCCGCGAGCACAATCGTTCCGCCGATCAGGAATCCGGCGCTCAGGCTCTCTCCCAGAAACAGGTAGGCTGCCGCCGAGGCCAGGATTGGCTGCGTGTTGTGATAAACCGCTATTCTCGAGACCTCCACATGCTTAATCAGCCAGTACCAGAGCACATAGACCAGCACCGACAATCCAAGAGCCATATACACGACAGAACCCCACGCCCCGGGCGTGGCCTGGGAATAATCGTACTTAAAAGCGAAATAAAGTCCGAACGGGAAATAGACAACCGAGCCGGAGGCCAGGGCATACGCGGTCACTCGCAGCGCGCCGTACTTGCGAACTAACTCTTTTCCCAAGACTGTGTAGTATCCCCAGGCGATCACCGAGATGAAGATTATCAGATCTCCTGCAAGGTACTCACTTCCGAATTTAGCCAGACCAGACCACATGATTGTCATCACTCCGACCGCGGCCATCAAAATGCCGAGCGCCCGTCGCCAGGTCGCCTTCTCCCCCAAATGCACCACCGCCAGCAAAAACACGCACACTGGTGTGGTCGAAAACAGAAAGGCCCCGTGTCCTGCGCCGGTGAGCGACTGCCCCCACAAAAACAGCGTTTGGTTTAGTGGAATCACCAAAATGCCCAGCAGGATAATCCGCCACCAATCGCGTCTGTCAACGGGCGCGCTGCCCGGCCTTAGGCGAACCAAAGCGAGCAACACCACTGTTGAAAGCAAATACCGATAGAACGCAAACGTAAACGGCTCGATAATGCCCAGCCCGTACTTGGCGATAGGATAGCAGATGCCCGCCACTGCTTGCAGTACGACAACTGCACTAATCAGTCTCCAGGTTTCGGGACGAGTTGACGGAAGTTCGGCAGGGGAACTCAAAGCCATGATGTTCTACCGTACTCCGCTGCGAGAAGAGGTCGGGATGGCCAGCATCCCGACCTACAAAAGGCCGCGATGCCAGCCGCCATCGACCGGGATCGAACATCCGGTGATATATGCGGCGCGATCCGACGCCAGAAATGCGATCAGCGCTGCCAGCTCCTCCGGCTTACCCAGTCGGCCAGCCGGCACGGAACCGACAAACCCCTGCATTGCTTCTTTGGGGGTCACACCGGCAGCCCTGGCACGAGTCTCCGCGAGTGACAGCAGCCGTTCGGTAGCGGTGTATCCGGGGCACACAGTATTGGCCGTGATGCCGTCTTTGGCATAGGTATTGGATATCGTCTTGCAGAAACCGGTCACCGCCGAGCGATAGCTGTTGGACAGGATCAGATCATCGATAGGCTGAAGCACTGCCACCGATGTGATGTAAATCAGTCTGCCCCAGTGGCGCTCGATCATTCCGGGCAGTATTGCCCGCGTGAGGCCGACCGCCGATTCCAGCAACAGATGTCCCGCCTCGCGCCAGGTATCGCCACTGTGATCGAGAAACATGCCGGCCGGCGGACCACCGGTGTTGGACGCGAGAATATCGATCATCCCGTCGGCCAACTGCTCGCGCGCCGCATTGATAACCTTCACCCGGTCGGCGGACTTTGAAATGTCACCCACAGCCAGGCCAGGTTTAACCCCCGCGGCCGCTTCGATTTTCCGCGCCGCGACTTCAAGCCGTCCCTGGTCACGGCCGTTGATCACCACCTGCGCCCCTTCCGCAACTAAGGCGGTCGCGGTGGCGGCCCCCAGTCCGGCTGAGGCGCCGGTCACGAGCGCCCGCTTCCCCTTCAGAGCGAGATCCATTACGCTTTCACCCCCGCGAGTTCAAACGGAAGCGCGGCCGCGGTCAGGCAGCCCCGTTGGAAATCGCGCAGTTTGAAGCGCTCATTGGGCGAATGGATGTTGTCGTCGTTCTGGCAAAAGCCGATCAGCAGCGTATCGAGACCGAGGATATTTTTGAAATCGCCTACAATGGGAATCGAGCCGCCTTCCTTCATGAACACCGGCGCTTTGCCGAATCCGGCCTTGATCGCCCGCGCCGCGGCATCGAGCCAGGGCCCCTCGTGGGGAACAACTACGGCTCTCGCCCCGCCGTGCTTGTGGACTTTGACTTTGACCGACCTGGGGGCGATCCTCATAATGTATTTCTCCAGCTTGTTGCAGATATCCATCGGATCCTGTCCCGGCACGAGCCGCATGGTGATCTTGCAGGAGGCATACGACGGGATAATCGTCTTTGCGCCCTCGCCCTGGTAGCCGCTGGTTATCCCGTTTATGTCGAGAGTCGGGCGTGACCACGACCGCTCGTAAGTTGTAAACCCCTTCTCTCCGTGGAGCGCCGGGATTCCGAGCGATTTGAGATACTTTGTCTGGCTGAACGGCAGCTTCTTGAACTGTGCCCGCTCCCACGCGGAAAGCGGTTTAACGCCGTCGTAGAAGCCGGGAATGGTCACCCGGCTGTTTTTGTCGTGGAGTTTGGCGGCCAGTTCACACAGGATATTGGCCGGATTGGCGATCGCGCCGCCGAAAGAGCCGGAGTGAACATCGCGCGCCGGGCCGTAGACAAACAGCTCGGCGGCGGCGATACCGCGAAGACCGAAAGTTACGGCCGGCAGCGTGGGGCTGAACATGGCGGTGTCCGAGACCACGGCGATATCGGCTTTAAGTTTCTTGCGGTTCTTGCGTATCCATGCCGGCAAGTGCGCCGAGTGAACCTCTTCCTCACCCTCGAACAGCAGCTTCACATTGATAGGCAGACTTCTGGTAGCCTTGAGGACCGCCTCAAGACCTTTGACATGAATGAACAACTGGCCTTTGTTGTCAGCCGAGCCCCGTGCCCAGACATAACCGTCGCGAATCACCGGTTCGAACGGCGGTGATTTCCACAGATCGAATGGCTCCGGGGGCTGAACGTCGTAGTGCCCGTAGTATAGCACGGTCGGCGCCTTCGGACCCACCATGTAGTCTGCGTAAACCAGGGGGTGTCCGCCGGTGGGACAGGCCTCGGAGTTGAATCCGATATCGCGCAGATGCCCCGCCAGCCAGTCGGCGCAGGCGATCATGTCCGGCTTGTGTTCGCTTTTCGCGGAGACCGACGGGAACTTGAGTAACTGGAAGAGTTCGTCCAGCCGTTTGGCTTCGGTTTGTTGAAGATATTCGACAGGCGTCATGTCAAAGCTCCTTAGACTTTGTGACAAATCAGGGCCGAATATACGCGGCCGCCTCCCGTGAGTAAAGCCATTAAGCGGACGATTTATTTGGAACGCCCGTGGCGGCGAAACCAAGCGGCAGGATCCTCGGCAAATTCGAGACAGGAGCCAAGCACCTGGGCGTGGATTTCCTCCTCGCCCACCAGCCAGCGATAGAAGTCACGGGCCTTGTCGCTGGGGGTCGTTTCGATCTGCTTGCGGTAGAATTCCTCGGCGCCGTTTTCGAACCTGATAGCGAAGCGAAAGGCCTCGATATCAGACAAAGTCGGTTTGATCTCGTCGCGGAGGTTCGCCAGCTGATCATTAAATTCGAGCAACCGCTTGCCCGGATCGGAGGGCGGAATTTCGGCGGCCGCGGCGCTTCCCTTGTCCTCTATGGACGCATAGAACTCGCGGATGCGCTCAATATGTCTTTCTTCCTCAGCGGCGAGAAACTCGAAAGTCTGGCGGGCGTGTCGCCCCGACGCGCGCCGCGCCGCCTCGAGAAATAACTGCCGCCCCTCGGTTTCCATCTGGAGCGCGGTCCGCAGCGGCTCCAGGAGTTCATGTATAAGATCTCGGTCAGGCATGGCACAACATCCCATCTAATGCGTCAGTAATCACGACGTTCGAACACTCGGATCGACGCATATCCCACAACAGTAGCAAAGAGCAGTGAGCTCCAGAGCGGCAGCCAGCTTTCTATCGGACGGCCGGAAGCAAGGTTGGCACCAATCTCACCCATCTGGCCAGTCTTGGGCAATACATAGTAGAATGCGTCGACCGTGTAAGCTATCGCTTTGTTGGCGACAATCTGGCCAAACTGCTCGTGCAACGAAAGCAGGTTCTGGGCAACCCACAGGCAGAATGCAAGCATCATCGCCCACGACCCCGACCCCGTCAGGACTCCGATCAGTCCGAGTACGCTCAGCCAGACCGTGAATTCCAACAGCGACACGCCAAAAAGCAGCAGCACGCGGATATCGAAACCACCGTGAATTAGTATCGAGATTACGTACACGAGACTCCCGCAGAGTACAGCCAGAAGCCCGTAGACGACCCAGATCGAAAGTAGTTTGCCGATCAGAAACCGGTGTCGCGAAAATGGTTTCGACAGGTAGAACTCGGCCCGACCCTTTTCGAGCGCCCGAGGAATCAGGCCGCACGACGCAATAACGACGAAAAACAGGTAGATCGACATCACGAACGCAATCGCCGCCGTTGTCCGAGTTTGAACGAGTGTCCCCCCTGCCGGTTCCGGGGGAGCCTCACCAGAGGGCAACGTCAAGCTCTCTCTGACTTCCCACGAAGCCCACACGCCTATAAGCATCACGACCGTAATCACGCCGAAGAGAATGAGTATTCTCCGGCTGACGAGTTCGGCCAGGGTGTCGCGGACAAGGGTACTCATGCCGATTCTCCCGGGTACTCGCTGACCGCGTCGACAAACGAGCGCTCGAGTGTAAGCCTTGCCGGCTGCACCGACCAGATGTTTATGCGATGAAGGCGAAGCTGATCAACCACGAAGTTGATATTCTCAGGCCGCACCAACTCAATGGTTAGGCCAGTGGTCTTTATCAGAACGATCTTACCAATATTCTCGGGGACGTCGATCTGAATATTGCCGATATCCGCCTCTATTTCGTAGACGTTATCTCTGACAGTCAGTTCGTTGACGGTCGCCACTTTGACCAGTCTGCCGCGCGAGAGTATCGCCACCCGGTCAGCCACCAGCTCGACCTCGCCCAGCAGATGGGAATTGAGGAAGACGGTTTTGCCCTGATCGCGAATCCGCTTGAGAACATCTCGTGTTTCCACCTTGCCGATAGGGTCGATTCCGTCGGTAGGTTCATCGAGAATGACAATATCGGGATCGGCTATCAGAGCCTGGGCGAGGCCGATGCGCTGGGTCATCCCTTTGGAGTACTTGCTGGTTTTGGTGTCGGCCCACTTCCCCATGCCGACCAGCTCCAGAAGCAGGAGGCTACGATCTGCGATGGTACTTTCAGACATGCCGGCAAGTTGCCCGGCCAGCCGCAAGAGACCGCAGCCGGTCAGGTGTTCGGGGAAGCGCGGGTTCTCCTGCAGGAAACCCACCTTGGAGCGAGAGGCGGGGTCGTCCGGGCGAAGCCCATTGATGAGAATATCGCCCGCAGTCGGCCGGGTGATTCCGAGTAGGGCCTTTACCAGTGTGGTCTTCCCGGCCCCATTGGGTCCAAGCAGGCCGAATATCTCTCCCTGGTCGACACCGAGCGAGACCTGATCAAGCGCCACCACGTTGCCCTTTTTAAGGTGCGTGGTATAGACCTTGGTTAGGTTCTGAACTTCAATCACACGCATAAATCGACCACCCGGTCCAAACAGCCCATTTTAGACCGGTCAGTGGCTGAAAACAAGCTAAAACAGGGCAAAACGCCTTGACCAACCTGGGCGCATACAATAAGTTAGACGGTTAGAGTAAAACCATGCGGCTCACAATCGGTCTTGTTCTCATACTTGTCGGTTTGGCTGTACCGACTGTCGCTGCGGATTCGGGCTTTCGAGTGGACAATACCGAATTCGACTTCGGCCTGCTGCCGCCTAACGCAACGGTGGTTCACCGGGTTTGGCTTCAAGGAGGCGAAAGGGATACAGCCAGGGTGACGGAGATAAAGACCGGCTGCGGCTGCCTGACCAGCACCGCGGCCGAAACTATCATCCTGCCCGGAGACAGCATGGGGGTTGTACTCTATTGGCAAACAAGAGGATCGCTCGGACCCCAGGAGGTGTCGGCTTACCTGTATGTCGAACTAAGCCCTTTCCCGGTAGAAGTACCGTTGAAAGGAAACGTAGTAACGCCGTCTTCGCCGAATGCATCTCTTGTTTGGACACCGACGGTACTGGTGCTGGCCCGGAATCAGGAAGCGAGTACCAGGCAAGTCGTGCAGATGGTGAACAAGCGCGGGTCAGAACTGAAGGTCAGTCTAATCGAGACAGGCCCCGGCATTAGCGTGGTGTTGCCTGAGACCATCGATCCCGGGACCCCGGCGACCGGTTATGTCAGCCGTAGTTCCGACGGGCCACCTCCACCGTTTGAAAGCTCCTTTACTATGGAGTTGGCCGGGAACCAGGAGGCGCCGTTTCGGGTAACAATACCCGTGGTTTGCGGAGACTTCAGTTTCCGTCCGGTGTTTACGACAACAGAGAATAGCGCGAAGTAGATTCTTAACCCATATTGAGTGGATCAAGCGATGACCAAACCTCTACTGACGGTTTTGATTTTGGGACTGGCTGCACTCGTCAGCGCGCCGGTTATGGCGGCGCCGCTGATGGAGCTGTCCGAGACCGAGTTCGACTTTGGATATGTCCCGCAAAACTCCGAGATTACCCACGTCTTCTGGGTCTACAATCGGGGCGCAGACACGCTGAAAATCGAGAAAGTGAACCCGGGTTGAGGCTGCACCAAGGCTCCGTTGGAAAAATCGGAGCTTGCTGTCGGTGACAGCACTGCGCTTGAAATCATCTTTAGTACCCGGACTTACAACCAGAAGGTTACCAAGCGGCCGCGTATCACTACCAACGAAGGCCCGCCGGATAAGACGGTGTCGATTTCAGCCGATGTCATTCAGCGCCCGGACTCGACCTACCCGATCATCATCAAGCCCTATAAGCTGGATATCTCCCAGTTCGGCGACAAGGTGCGGGATAAGATGAAGTTCACGATCACGAATGCTGCCGACGAGGAGTTGGCGCTCAAACTCGTGGCGGATCTGCCCCAGTTCGCGGAGATCACGCTTCCGAAAAAGATCGGCCCCGGTGAAACCGCCAGCGGCGAGATAAAGCTCAAGCCGCAGGTGCTCGAGCGTTCGTTCGAGAAATCCTTCACGATCGAGGTCGAGAAGGACAAGGGGATTCGGTTCACAGTGCCCGTGAAGCGGTCGGTTAAGGAGCCGAACGCCGCGAAGACCGGCGAGACCTCCCAGCCTGCGAGCAGCTCGCACTGATTGTCCCTCGCTCCCGACGGTACCCAAAAGCCGTCTTACAAGTTAGATCTGATGCGTCAGAACCTGCTCCGGGCCCGACTCGCTCAGCGGGTCGGGTTCGGAGTGTGGCCTGCAGCGACTCTTCTTGATTATTGCACGGTCGGGCGACCCTCCGCGACTGACGTACATAACGCGACAGAGCCGGTTCGGCACCGCCGAATGCAAGCCACAACTCCCTACTCCACCAGAATCTCCCCGGCCTTAAGGGCGGCATCCCACCTTTTGTCGAACATCTCACCCTCCATAGTCGAATGGACGAGGTTGAAGTTGCCGAAGCCGTCTTCGTCCTGAAAGACAAACACCTTCCCTTCCTTCAGCTCATAGTACCACCAGAACTGCACCGGGTGGCCGCTGGTTGGGTGCGAGTAGTCGTCGAGCTTGTCGGGTGGGCCGTAGGTCATGTAGATCCGCCCCCGCTGAGTATACCAGCCGTCGGTCTTTCCCTCCTCGACCGAGAAGAAATTGTTGCAGTATACGTATCGCTCGTACATTTCGAGCCGGTTTTCAGGCAGAGGAGTGGTCGGGTCCGGGTCCCTCTCCTCCCAGAATCGCTTTGCAAACTCCCGCTTACCGTCGTCGGTGAGTCCCACGAGTGCCCTCTTTTCAACCGGCGAGAGCACATAGTAGAACAGGCGCAGTTCGGTCTCAAGATCAAGAGCGCCGACCGGGTCCGTCCCGTTTCCGCCGGAACCCTGCGCCGGCGCGGGTGCGGGAGCCACAATCGCAAACGGAATCTCGCTGCTGACCTCCTGCCCGGCGGTACGATCCGCTGCACTTACCTGAAGCGTGTACGAACCGGGAGCCCAGCCCTTAATCTCGAACGACTCAGCCAACACCGCCGACCTACCCGGCTTGCGCCGAGACTTTCCGGACGGGGGCAGCACGGTGCTGCCGGCGGCATCAGTTACGCTCAGAGCGGTCTCGAAACTTGAGGGCGCCAGTGAATCATACCTCAGATTGTACAGCTCGGCATAGACGAAGGCCACCGAGTCACGAGTCGAGTATGCAGCAACCGGGTTAGTCCGAACCTCGTAGCCGTTCCTGGGCACGCCGATGCCCATGGCGGGAGACTGGCCGACATACGAAATCTGAAAAGCGAGACACTTACCTCCAAGCGAGAGGCGGTCTTTCACCGGCGGCTCGACGTTGATCCGGTCAATAAAGTGCTCCCCCTCCCGCTTACTGACCGCATCGATCACGCTCAGCCGCGCGGAGTAGATCCCCGGTTGGACCACCAGCACTAAGCTGTTGAATAGACTATAATCAGCCTTAGAGGCTTCGGATGAATCGCTCACCGCCGCCGAAAAGTAGGTATTGGCGGAGTCCAGGGGAAGACCGTCGACACCATACAAATTGATTTGTGCAAAGATGCGGGCATAGAGCGGCCCACCCGCCAGGCTATCAGGCCGGTAGAAAGAATATTCGCTGCGATTCAGCACGAACGGAAATTCCAGCAGGACCAACGAGTCAAATTCCGGCCGGTTGAAAACAACCGTACTTCCCCTCACCGTGAGGGGCCGTCGGCCGGGCTGAGCCTGAGCGGCTCCGGCCGCAATGACAAGAGTGGTCAGCATTATCCATACTGTCGGTTTACGCAGAGTTACGCGCATAATCGTGTAACCGCCTGATTAGAATCCGACTGTCGTGCCGAGCCCGTCGTACGGATACTGCAGGCGGTAGTCTCCATCCTCGTTTTCATCTATGAACAAGAAACGCCTATTGGGCGAGATGCTCGTGTAGTACCATACCTGATAGGGACGACGGTCAGGCGAGAAGGGCTCGTTGACGAGATAATCCGGCTCTCCGTACTGGATGTATATGCGGCCCCGGTCGGTCCGCCAGCCCTCGCGCTGCATGACACCGAACCGTTCGTTGGCAATTCGCACGCGATAGTAAAAGGCCGTTTTCGCTTCGTTTTCGGGCGTGCCATCGGTGGGGTCACGCTCCAGCCAGAACTGGTCGAAGGCCTTTATCCGTTCTTCCACAGTTTCCAGCTTTTCCATGTCGCCGACATCAACATCCTCCGCAAACAGCTCGAGCTGCCGCACCACCGCTTTCCAGTCGTTGCGGATCATCCCATCCTGTGTCCAGGCGATGCGAAACATCTGATCCCTGGCAGCCAGCTTCTTATTACGCCGGCCGAGCAACGATATGACCAGTTCATACTCGCCCGGAAGCATCCGGTCGAGCGATATCTCCCGAAGCTGCCGTTCCGGCTCGCGGCCTATAGAAAGATGCAGAGTGTCGCGGTAAACCATTCCTCGGCGATAGTGCCGTACCTTGGTCTCCAAAACCACCTTCTCGGAGTCCTCGTCGCCGGGATACACCTCGAAGTAGTACGCGATTCGGTCACCGGCTACCGCTCCGAAGGTGCGGTGCACCGACGGCACGACCAGGATGTCACCCTTGGAAAAAACGCTCTCCTGCCCGTTTCCCTGCTGGAACGCCTGGGCGAATTCGATTTCCGATATTTGCGGCGGCTTGCCGATCAACGAGTTTAAATCCACATCCATCTCCCGGTGACTCTGGCGTCCGGAGGTCTGGTCTTTCATCTCGAAACTGACCTGGTACTTGCCCGGCGCCAGATCAATATTGATCTGGCTAGTGCGGAAGTCAATCCTGGTGCGCGCTTCCTCGTCGGCGCCCAGGACAATCTGCCGGTCGCGGGTGAACGACTGAATCTGCCGCCCGTCCTTGCCCGTCACCGTGACCGTAAGCTCGTAGCGCGCGGTGTAGTTCTCGCCGCTGAGAGAGAATGTCAGTCCGCGATGGTGGATTTGGTAGTAGATTTCCAGGCGGACCAGGTCCGGGTCATCGGTCTTGAAATAAGCGTAGTCGGCAAGCAGGTGATCGTCAAAAGTTTCAATTTTCCCCTCGGGATAGCCGAACTGCGCCACAACCGAGGGCACCAGCAGAAACAACGCCATCGCGGCCACGGTAGTTCGCACGGTCAGGTTTCTTACCATACTTTCATAACCCCTTGCGGGTTGGCTCGTTCCAATCTAAGGGCGTCGGGAATCGCGGGCAATAATCAAAAACACTGACCGCGGATGGAGTCATGCCCTTCCGCAAGATGGCCGACCGTCGCAGGGTCAGGTCCGCCGGGCAGGGTCACCCGACAGCACGTGGCGCGAGCAATTTTTTCTACGCTACCCCGGTTCGGAATCACTCGTACCGGAGAGCCTCTATCGGATCGAGGCGCGCCGCCTTGAAAGCGGGATAAACTCCCGACACGAGTCCGACCGACACCGACACCACAAATCCGACGACGATCCAGAATATTGGCAGAGTGACGGGGAAACCGAAGGAATTGTTCAAGATCAGTCCAAGAGCGACCCCCACCACCACCCCGACTACACCACCAAGACCGGAAAGGGACATCGCCTCGGTCAAAAACTGTAGCAGGATGTTGGATCGCTTGGCGCCGATTGCCTTGCGGACACCGATTTCGCGGGTGCGTTCCGTGACGGAGACGAGCATTATGTTCATTACCCCGATACCCCCGACCAGCAGGCCGACCGAGGTAATCACGATCATGATGACATAGATGACATCCGTTATCTGTTCCGCCTGCTCTTTGAACTGTTCCTGCGTGGAGAGATGGAAGTTGTTGGGGTTGCCGAACGGGACGCGGCGGTGTATACGGAGGGCCTGTATGATTTCCTCCATCGCCTGGGGAATCTTCGCGCGCGTTACCGCCCGCACCTCAAGGGTCAGCGCCTTGTCAAACGGCAGCCACTTGGCGTAGGTGCTGAGCGGAATGCTGATCAGCCGATTCCAGTAGTCGTTACCGAAATTAGATTCGGCCTCTTCGTAGACACCGACCACCTCGAACTCGCGGTTCTTCAAGCGGACAAACTTTCCGAGCGCATTCTCCCCTTCAAACAGGACTTTCTCGATTTCCGTGCCGATCACGCAGACTTCGGTGCGGAATTGGATATCGGTCTCGCTGATGAACCGACCGGACCGCATATCTATATCGCGAACCTTAATCAAATCAGGCCAGGTGCCGTTGAACGTAGCATTCGAGAACTTGCGGTTCTTGTACTTGAGATCGTTGCCGCCGTCAAAAAACCAGTGATTCTGCGGCGCCACGCCGTCCACCGACGGGCAATTGGCCAGAATTACTTCGGCCTCTTCCTCAGTCGGGTACGGCCTGCTGCGCTCCTCCTCGGTGAGGTCATCGTAATCCACCCCGGGCCCAAAACGCTCGACCATGATGACATTGGAGCCCATCATGTCGATCTCGGCCTCGGCCGCCAGGTTCAGACCGTTGACCACCGAGGCCATCGAAATCACCGCTCCCACCCCGACCATCACGCCAAGGATTGTCAGGAACGATCGAAACTTGTTGGCCCGTACGGACGCCAGCGCCATATTGACGGCGTCGCGTATTTCTGCGGGAGAGAGAAGCATTACCGAATAACCAACATGTGCAAACAGTCGCGTCGGACTTCATTCATAGCGCAAGGCTTCGATCGGATCAAGGCGCGCCGCCTTGACAGCCGGATACACACCCGACGCCAGACCTACTGACACTGATACGACAAAACCGATCACGACCCAGGTAAACGGCAGTGTCGTGGGGAAACCGAACGCGTTGTTTAGAACTAACCCGAGAATCACGCCCACTATCACCCCGATCACACCGCCGAAACCAGAGAGCGACATCGCCTCGGTCAGGAACTGAAGGATGATATTCGACTTCTTGGCGCCGATCGCTTTGCGCACGCCGATTTCACGCGTTCGCTCCGTAACCGACACGAGCATGATATTCATCACTCCGATACCGCCGACCATCAGGCCGACCGACGTGATGACGATCATTACAATATAGATCACATCGGTGATCTGCTCGGCCTGCTCCTTGAACTGGTCCTGGGTCAGAAGCGCGAAGTTGTTCGGCTTATCAAACGGCACCTTGCGATAGATCCTCAACGCGGCGATTATTTCTTCCTTGGCTTTTTCGATCTCCTGATAAGACCGCGCGGAGACGTCAAGTGACAACTCCTTTTCCCACGGAACAAGCTTGGAAAACGTGGTCAGCGGTATGCTCACCAGTTTGTTTTCGAAGGAGTTGCCGAAATTGGATTCGACTTTTTTGAATACTCCCACTACCTCAAACTCGTCGCCGTTCACCCTGATCATTCTGCCGACCGGCTCCTCATCAGAGAATAGCCCTTCCGCGACCTCGGAGCCGATCACACAGACCATGCGGCGGAATTGCAGGTCGTTTTCCACGATGAACCGGCCGGACGACATGTCTTTCGTGCGCACGCGCACAAAATCGGGCCAGGTGCCGTTGAAGTTCAAACTGGTGTACTTGCGATTCTTGTACTTCGCTTCGTTTCCGCCCGGCCGAAAGTAATAGTTGTGTGGTGCGACACCAGTGACCGTGGGACAATTCTCCAGTATGGCACGGGCCTCTCCTTCGGTGATAGGCGGGCGGTTACGTTCCTCATCGGACAGATCGTCGAAATCGACATTGTGTCCGAACTTGTGCACCATGATGATGTTGGATCCGATGCGATCGATTTCTTCGTCGGCGGCGAGGTTCAGGCCGTCGATCACCGAGGCCATGGAAACTACAGCCCCAACTCCGACCAAAACCCCCAAAATCGTTAGAAACGAGCGGAATTTGTTCGCCTTGACTGATGCGAACGCCATCATTACGGCGTCTCTTATCTCGACCGGTGACAGCAGCACTGCATTGCCCTCTACTCGTAGCTCAGGGCCTTAATCGGATCGAGCCGAGCCGCTTTCATGGCCGGGTAGATGCCGAAAATGAGGCCGATCCCGGTTGACACGCCCAGCCCCGCCCAGATGGCCAGCGCCGACGGACTGATATCGACCTCCGCCTGTCCCGCGAGGATGTTTGCGATAATATAGCCCAGCCCAACACCGACCGCTCCGCCGGACATGGTCAACATAACCGACTCAAACAGGAACTGGAGCAGGATGTGCCTTTGCTTGGCGCCGATCGATTTGCGGATGCCGATCTCCCGTGTTCGCTCGGTCACCGAAACCATCATGATGTTCATAACCACGATCCCGCCGATCACCAGCGAGATCCCGGAGATACCTATAAACACAAGGCGAAACATAAGAGTAAACTGATTGAAGCGCTCAAGAATGCTCGCGGCGGTCTCCATATCGAAGTCGTCCGGCTGGTCATACGGCACTTTCCGGTGAGTCCGCAGGATAAGGCGAACCTCATCCATCGCCTCCTCAAGCTTTTCCACGGAAACGGCTTTGATCGTAAGGAAAGTCCCCCGGCGATGCGGTTCGCCGAACTGTCGGATATGAGTAGAGAGCGGAATGACCGCAAAGTCATCCTGGCTCTCGCCGAAAAACGTGCCGCGTTTCTTGGCGACCCCGATTACAGTGTATTTCTGGGCGCCGATGCGGATAACCTTGCCGATCGGGTCGACGCCCTCGAAAAAAGTCTCCCGAAGTAGGTCTCCGATAAATGTGACATTGCGCTTGTACCGGTCATCCTCCGCCGAGTGAAACCTCCCCTGGGCGATTTCGATATCGACGATGTCAATGAAGTTCGAAGTGCCGCCCATAATAGTGATGTTCCGCAGTTTCTGGTCGCCGTAGCTGACTCGGGCCTCATCAAAGAGGCGCGGCGATACTTTGTCGCATAGTTGGCAGTCTTCCTCAATGATCTCGGCCATGTGGAGTGTTATGGGTCGGCGCTTGACTTTCTCCAGGAACTCGTCCTCCGAAAACGCCGTCATCATCTTGGCGACCATAAAGGTGGACGGCCCCAGCGATTCGAAAGCTTCCTCGATTGCGCCCACCGCGCCCTCAAGAAATGACATGATAGTCATCACCGATGTCACGCCAAAGATGATCCCTACAAACGTGAGTCCCGAGCGGAGTTTATTTGCCAGGAGTGCGCCCCCGGCAATTCGTATGAGTGAGCGCAGGATGACCATAACCGCTCAGCCCTTAGTGCACTTCCTGACGTTCCTGATCGGTGACGGCAACGTCGCTGGCGATCTTGCCGTCGAGAATCGACAGCACCCGACGAGCGTGCCTGGCCACCGAGGCCTCGTGGGTCACGGTTATGATCGTGTTCCCCTGGCCGTGTAGTGTGTCAAAAAGCTTCATGATCTCTTCGGACGTCTTGCTGTCAAGATTGCCGGTAGGTTCATCGGCGAGGATGATCGACGGGTTATTCACCAGCGCCCGAGCCACCGCCACACGCTGCCGCTGGCCGCCGGAGAGCTCGTTCGGCTTATGCATCACTCGGTCGCCTAATTCGACCTTTTCCAGCGCGGTACGCGCCATCCGCACGCGCTCAGCCTTGGGCGTACCGTTGTAGATTAGCGGGAGCTCAACGTTGTGGAGTGCGGTGGCCCTCGGCAACAGATTGAACGTCTGAAAGACGAAGCCGATTTCCCGGTTTCGGATATTAGCCAGTTCGTTATCGTTCATCTCCCGCACCCGCTTGTTGTTCAGCCAGTATTCCCCCTGGGTGGGTGTATCGAGGCAGCCGATCAGGTTCATCAGGGTGGATTTGCCCGAGCCTGACGGCCCCATAATTGCCACGTACTCGCCTTTCTCGATGGTCATCGACACCGAGCGCAGCGCGTGAACCCGCTCCGCACCCATAACGTAAGTCTTCCACAGATTGTCGGTTTCTATGAGCGTCATGACCCGGATTCCTGCTTTGCACCGTCGCCTTTGATGATTTCAACGTATTCGCCGTCCTTGAGCGTCCGAAGCACACTGTACGGACCCGAGACCACCGAGTCGTTTTCCATCAGACCCTCAGTAATCTCGATATCTTTCTGACCGGCAATACCGGTCTGTATGGGAACGAACCGCACCAATCCTTCGCGTATCACGAATACACCCTTAATGTCCTTACGCTCCTCGTCCCCCTCCGCTTTGCTCGTGGTGTCGGTAACGTTACGGAGGCTGTCGTTCTCGGCGGCCTGCACTTCGCCGACACCGCTGTCACCCGACCGTTTACCCTGCCGAGCGGCCTCAAGCGAATCCAGATCGTAGTTGCGGGTCACGACCGCCGCAAACGGCACCGCCAGCACACCCTTGCGCTCGTTGGCCGTAATATCAACCGTTGCCGACATTCCCGGACGCAACCGCGGGTTGGCATCAGTGAAGATAACCTTCACTTTGAAGTTCGTCGACTGGTCCTGCGTACCCATGCCGACCATTACCGCCGTATTACCGATTTCGATAACTTTGCCGACGAACGATGTATCCGGAAAAGCATCGACTTCGATCTCGGTATACTGATTCAGATCAATCTTGTTGACCTCGGTTTCATCGACTTCGACCTCGACTTCGAACAGGCTCATATCCGATATGGTCATCAGGGTTTTGCCCTGAGTGAACGCGGTCTGGCCGGCGGCTATCTCGCCTACTTCGCAGTCAAGGAACGTGACTACGCCGTCCATCGGCGAGACGATCTTGGCCTTGCGAAGGCGATCGAGCTGCTTGTCGTAGGCGGCCTGCGCGCCGTTGACCTGCGCCTCCCACATCTCGACCGTAGCCCTGGCGTTCAAATAAGCATAGTGGGACGTGTTGAGTTCCGTCTCGGAAGCCAGCTTCTGTTCGAACAGTCTCTGCCGGCGTTGGTACTCCTCCTCCGACTGTTTGAATGACGCTCGTGCTCCGTCAAGACTGGCGCGGGCGCCGTCGAGTGAATACCGTGCCTGGTGAACGTCGGCCTGGATCTGAATCGTGTCCATCACGATCAAAAGCTGGCCCGCGCGCACCGGCTGACCCTCGGTTACCCTCAGGGCGATTATTTCGCCGCTGATCTCGGACGTTATGTCAACCTTGGTCTGCGGCTGGATTCGGCCCGACGCGGAGACCTTCTCAATCAGGTTCTGCTTGGCCACCGTGGCCGCATTGACATTGATCGTCTTGCGGCTGTCCGACGTAAGCGTGATATACGCGAACACGGCGACTATCACGACCACGCCGATGATGATCCAGACTTTCTTCTTCTTCATAATAAACCGCACCCTCTGTTTGCGCTTACATCTTGCCCATGGCGTTCTCGAGCCTGGCCACCGCCAGGTTGAGATCGAATTGCACCCGGATGAGCGCCACCTGGGCCTCCTTCAGCGACACCTGCGCCGTCAGGAGGTCAAGTATCGTGGCCGCTCCCAGATTGTATTTTTCCTGCGTAATGCGAAAGTCCTCTTCGGCCGCGGCGACATTCTCGGTGGAAACCTCGACCTGTTTCTTCAACTGGGCGATTTCGAGATATGAAGATTTAACCGAGGCAATTGTAGAATTCCGCGAGTCGGCCAGATCGGCCATCGAGTTGTTGCGGAACACCTTGGCATCGGTGACCTGCTTTTCGCGGAAGAAACCGTCGAAAATGGGGTAACTTATCCGGAAACCCCACGTGCGCTCGTTGCTGGAGTAATCAAAACTGGTCGGGTACGCCTGAGTACCCTCAAAACGGTTAAAACCGAAGAAGAGCGACATCGTCGGCAGATAACCGGACCTTGCAGCCCACAGTGTGTGACGCGCCTCGTCCGATGTCTTCACGGACGACAACAGGCGGGGATTGTGCTCCAGACCGAACGCGATCGCTTCATCAAGTGTACCTGCATACTCGCGGACGCGGAAATCAGTGGCGAACTGGTGATCGTCCCTGGGATCAAGGCCTATCGTGTACGCCAAGTCGGCTTTTGATTGGATCACGGCATTAGTAGCCCGCAGCATCGCCAACTGATCGTTGCCGTACTGCACTTTTTGACGGAGCACGTCAGACTTGGACGCAGAACCAAGTTCGAACCGGGACTCGATGAGTTTCAACTGCTCTTCGGCTCTTTTGACGGCTTCCTCCTGAACCGAGATATTCTGTTCCGCCGCAAGGTAGGCATAGTAGGCAACTTTCACGGCGGTAATCAGGTCCTGTTCGGAGGCCAGCACATCGAGTTGCGAGCTCGCCTTGGCTGCCGACGCAGCCGCATACTGAAACCAGTCACCCGGTGCGAAAACCGTCCAGGAGCTATTAAGATCCAGCGATTTGCTCGGCCCTTTGTCCTGTTCAGTGATGTCACTGAGCGGGTTTTCGATGTTAGTTTCCTTACCCTTGGAGTAGCCGTACGATGCCCGCAGATCAGGCAGGAATGCCCCCAGCGCGGCCAGCTTGCGGGCCGAGGCAGAGCTCTGCGCGCCCCTCGCTCTTATAATTGATGCCCGCTTCTCCAACGCCAGTTCGATGCAATCATCCAGGGTCAACTCGGCCGCTGAGGCCGCTGCGGAAAAACATGCCGATGCCAATACAACGATAAACAGTGAGGTCACCCGCTTCATCTATAACTCCTTCATTCAACGCCGTTGCCCTGGCAGCAATCGTCGCTTAGTGATATGACAGCCGATCAGCCGCCCAGGTTGCGTTTCGGTTTCTTCCTGATACCGGAATTTTTAGAATCTCCAGTGTCTGCTTCAATCATCCTGTGGTGACTATCGCGTCGCCGGCTGTCGATGCACTTGGCATCGCCCGACCATACTCTACCAACCCTTAAGACGAGACCCAGCCACACAGGTTTCGTTAAGGTACGTTAATCTTACACCTGACACGAGAGGTTATTCAATGAAAATCGGATCGGCCCAAGTATGCCTGGTGGCCCACCCACTTGTCGCTGGCATGGCAGCACGCCCCGGTGCCCCACCCGCTTGCGGGCGGGGTAGGGACACACCACGAGATCGCGAAGATGTCCGAACCAACCCGCCAGGCGCAGGGTTGGTTTCGACCTTCCTAAACTCCCCGGATGAACTTTGCACAGATGTGGTCGACCCAGCCGAGACAAGAGCCTGCCGCGAGAACTGAAAACGACTTCACACCCGGTGGGCGACTTTGTCTTCCAACTGTTCGATATACTTTTCCGCCGCGACCGCGGCCGTGGTGCCGTCGCCCACGGCGTTGGTGATTTGTCGGACCAGTTGCGAGCGCACGTCGCCGCAGGCGAAGATTCCGGGGACCGATGTCTCCATTTTATAATCGGTTATGATGTATCCCCCGGCGTCGGTTTTCAGCCCGCCGCGTACAAGCCCCGAGTTGGGCCGGAACCCGACAAACGGAAAGACCGCGCCGATATCGAGTGTGGAAGTCTTCCCCGTCTTGATGTTCTTCAGCGATAGGCTGCTCACCTGCCGACCGTTGCCGTTGATGCTTTCCACCACGGTGTCCCAGATAAACTCCATTTTAGGATTGGCGAAAGCGCGCTGCTGAATGATCTTTGCCGCCCGCAGTTGGTCGCGCCGGTGGATGACATAGACCTTCGTGCCGAACTTCGTCAGAAAGGCGCCTTCCTCGACCGCCGCGTCACCGCCGCCAACTACCGCTATCATCTTGTCGCGAAAAAAGGCGCCGTCACAGATCGCGCAATATGAAACCCCCTTGCCGGCGTACTCCTGTTCGCCGGGCACACCCAGTTTCACCGGCGAGCCACCAGTGGAGAGAATGACCGCACGGGCGCGGTAGGTATTCCCTGAGGAGCAAAGGACCATGCGGTCATCGCCGTCGACGTAGACTTCTTCAGCCTTTTCGGTGACGATTTCCAGCCCGAAACTGCGAGCGTGGTCGGCAAACTTCACGGACAAATCCCCTCCTGAGATGTGCTCGAAACCAATGTAGTCCTCGACTTCGGCGGTGTTGGCGATCTGACCGCCGGGGATGCCCATCTCCAGGCAAACAACCTTGCGCCGTGCCCGCGCCGCATACAGGCCGGCACAAAGTCCGCCGGGCCCCGCTCCCACAATTACAATGTCATACTGTCTTTCTTCAGCCATTAACCAAATCCTCGCTCTCGGCCAAGATTATATCGTAAGGTTGTCAACACCCTCACATTCGATTTGTTCGCCGCAACGTATTCGCCCAATCGGCTACCAGTCAATGCCCTTCTGGGCGAGAACCCCTTTCTGGAACGGATGCTTCACCTCCCGCATCTCGGTGACCAGGTCGGCTATTTCCAGCAGCCAGTCGGGGGCGCCCCGCCCCGTAATCACGAGATGCTGCTTGTCACTGCGACAGGCTAATAAGTCGCGCACGGCGTCAGCCGAAACCAGGCCGAGATCCATCGCCACGTTCAGTTCATCGAGTATGACCAGCGGAAACCGGCCGGACACGAGAATCTCCTTCACCTGTTCGAGCCCTTCGCGGGCGGCCTGACGGTGGACCTCGATATCCTTGTCATCGTCAATTATACCCACAAAGCCCTCGCCGACAACTCGCAGCTCAACTTCAGGGGCTAACCTCTTTATCCCTTCCAGCTCACCGTACTTCCAGCTTCCCTTTACGAACTGTATCACGCAAGCTCTCCACCCGTAACCCACTGCGCGAACGCACATTCCGAGCGCAGCGGTGGTCTTGCCTTTGCCATTGCCGGTATATACTATTAACAGGCCTTTTTTTTCACTTTTTCCTGCCATTTTGACTGCCTTTCCAAACCCCAAATTAGGCAATGCCGAACCAAAGAAAAAGGGGTTTCTTTGAACTATTGGCCCTCCTAAGGTTATAAACGATAACAGAAAAACAGTTAAGTTTGAGAAAAAAATAACAAACAAAAACGATTGACTTAACTGTCTATTAACCTATCTTGCAAATAAGACGGAGGCGACGCCGTTCGGCTGTCGGCTGCGTGAGATTGGACGGCCGACGGTGCCTGGGTAGAAAGGCTGATATGCAGTTCACCAAGGCCGAAGAGTACGGTATTTTCGGAGTGCTGTATCTCGCGGAGACCGACCGCGCCAAAGTGGTGCCGTTGTCGGAGATCTCCCAGGCCAAAGACATCCCGGAGAAGTTCCTGGCCAAGATCTTCCAGTCGTTGTCCAAAAACGGAGTAATCAGGTCTCACAGGGGCGTTAGGGGTGGTTTCTCCTTGGCCAAGGACCCGAGCGAAATCACTCTCAAAGAGGTCCTCGAAACGATCCAGGGTCCGTATCATCTTATGCGCTGCACCGAAGACAAGCGGGCTTGTATCAAGGACCCCAGCGAGTACTGCGCCCTGCGCGAGGTCCTGGTGCTCGCCGAGAAGAGACTGCTCTCCGTTTTTGAAGAGCTGACGCTGGCGGACATGGTCAAGTGGCAGAGGACAGAAGCGCCGCCATCACGGGCACTGGTGGTCTGAGAATGCCACATCAGCGGTTTACTTTTGAGACGATTTGAGTTATCGTCCCGCCCACGATTGTAGAAAGATGCGACTGAGAAGTGCCCATGGGTGTAAAGTCAGACCGCTGGATTCGAGAGATGGCTGCACGCCATCGGATGATCGAACCGTTTGAGCCGGGCCAGATAAGACGCGGTATCAGCTACGGGGTGTCGGCTTATGGGTACGATTTCACTCTGGCCGACGAGTTCAAGATTCCCGACCTAAGCAAGATCAGCGAGCTGGATCCCAAATCCGTCAATCCGGACAGTTTTGTGACCTGCCGGGCGGAGTCGTTCCTGATACCGGCCAATTCCTTTGTCCTGGGGCGGAGTCGCGAATATTTCCGCATTCCTCGCGACGTCGTTACCATCTGCACCGGCAAATCGACCTACGCCCGCTGCGGCGTGGTGGTCAACGTCACTCCGTTCGAACCGGAATGGGAAGGATTTGCGACTGTATCGCTTTCCAACACGGGTCCCCGACCGGTGAGGGTGTATGCCGGCGAGGGAATCGCCCAGTTGCTGTTTCTCGAGGCCGCCGGGGTCTGCGAGGTATCTTACGCGGACAAGAAAGGGAAGTATCAAGCTCAGAAAGAAATCACCTTGTCAATGAACGACGAGGATAGTCGATAAACTGGTTGGGTTGAAATGCGATTGAATTGGAGTTTGTAATGACAGAACAGACGCTTCAGAAGGTTAACGACAGGACTGAGAAATCCACCGGAAAGCGTCGGATGGTTACTATAGACGGTAATACCGCGGCGGCTTATGTAGCTCACGCCACCAACGAAGTTATCGCCATATACCCCATTACTCCCTCATCGGACATGGGCGAGAAATCCGATGCCAAATCGGCCCGGGGCGAGAAGAACATCTGGGGCACGGTACCGACCGTGGTCGAGATGCAGTCCGAAGGTGGCGCGGCCGGAGCAGTGCACGGCGCCCTGACTACCGGCAGCCTGACGACAACGTTTACAGCCTCCCAGGGGCTGCTGCTGATGATCCCGAACATGTACAAGATCGCCGGCGAGATGACGCCGACAGTATTCCACGTATCGGCCCGCGCGCTGGCCACCCATGCCCTTTCGATATTCGGAGATCACTCCGATGTCATGTCCACCCGTTCGACGGGATTCGGGCTGATGGCGTCGGGCTCTGTGCAAAATGTCATGGACCTGGCCCTGATAACCCAGGCCGCGTCGCTGCGCAGCCGGGTGCCGTTCGTGCATTTCTTCGACGGCTTCCGTACGTCGCACGAGGTTTCCAAGGTCGAACAGGTCACTTTCGATGACATGCGCAAGATGCTCCCGCAGGAATTGATCGATGCCCACCGATCGCGGTCGCTTTCGCCGGACCGCCCCACGATCAAAGGCACGTCACAAAATCCCGACGTATTCTTCCAGCATCGCGAGACCATAAACAAGTACTACCTGGCCGCACCGCAGATTGTCCAGGAAGAGATGGATCGATTCGCGCGCCTGGTGGGGCGGCAATATCGCCTGTTTGATTATGTCGGCCATCCCCAGGCTGAGCATGTGGTGGTTATCATGGGAACCGGTGCCGAAGCCACTCACGAAGTGGTCGATTGGCTGGTGGCTCGCGGCGAAAAGGTCGGGATGATTAAGGTTCGGCTTTACCGGCCGTTTTCGGCGGAAGCTTTCGCCCGGGCACTGCCCGCCACGGTCAGGCGGATCGCGGTGATGGACCGCACCAAGGAGCCGGGCGCGGTCGGCGAGCCGATGTACACCGACGTGCAAGCGTCAATCAACGAAGCGATGGACTATGGCTGGGCCCGGTTTTCCGAGCGGCCGCTGGTAGTCGGAGGTCGCTACGGCCTCGGATCGGGCGAGTTCAATCCGCCGATGATCAAAGGCGTTTTCGATAACCTCAAGGCCCTGGCCCCGAAGAACCACTTCACGGTCGGAATTGTGGATGATGTCACCCACATGTCGCTTGCGCCTGACGATTCGGTCGATCTCGAAGGCGACAATTTCCGCGGCCTGTTCTATGGCCTGGGGTCTGACGGCACGGTCGGCGCCAATAAGAACTCGATCAAAATCATCGGTGAAAACACGGACTACTACGCCCAGGGGTACTTTGTTTACGACTCGAAGAAAGCGGGCGCGGTGACGGTATCTCATGTCCGCTTCGGCAAGGACATCATCCGCAAGCCGTATCTTATCAAGTCGGCGCAGTTTGTCGCGTGCCACAACGAGTCATTTCTCGAGAAGTACGAGATGGTCGAGAAGCTCTGCTCCGGCGGCACTTTCCTGCTCAATTGCATGACCCCGGCCGAGAAGGTCTGGGATACTCTTCCACGTGAGGTCCAGGAACAGTTGATTGCCAAGAAGGCAAAGTTCCACGTGATCGACGCCATCAAGCTGGGCAAGGAGCTCGGCCTGGGGGCGCGCATCAACATGATCATGCAGACCGCCTTCTTCCTCATCTCCGGGATACTCCCGCGGGATAAGGCAATTGCCGCTATCAAGCATGCCATTGAGGAGACCTACGGCGACAAGGGCGAGAAAGTAGTCAACATGAATTTCGCCGCGGTGGATGCTGCCGAGTCGGCTATCCACGAGGTCAGAATTCCCGCCAAAGTCACGGCCACCAAGAGCCGGCCGGCAATTGTACCGGAGGATGCCCCCGAATTCGTGAAGTACGTTACGGCCGAGATAATCGCAGGACGCGGCGACCAGTTGCCGGTCTCGGCGTTCCCGGACGACGGCACCTACATGACTGCGACCACTCAGTACGAGAAGCGGAATATTGCGGTCGATATCCCGGTGTGGGAACCGGAGGTCTGCATCCAGTGCAATATCTGCGCGATCGTTTGCCCCCACGCGGCGATTCGGCCCAAGATCGTGGAGAAGCAGGACCTCGAAGGCGCCCCGCCGACCTTCAAGTCCATCGAGGCCATGAAGCCGCTCAAGGGCAAATACTATGTCCTGCAGGTAGCTCCCGAGGATTGCACCGGCTGCGAGATATGCGTCAACGCCTGCCCGGCGTATGTCAAGGACGCTCAGGGGCAGAAGACCGAGCGCAAGGCGATCAATATGGCCCTGCAGGCGCCGCTGCGCGGGCAGGAAGCCGCCAACTGGAAGTTTTTCCTCGACAAGCTCCCGGAAACCGACCAGACACTCATAAATATCGAGACCGTCAAAGGCTCGCAGTTCGTCAAGCCGCTCTTTGAATTCTCGGGCGCCTGTTCCGGCTGCGGCGAGACCCCGTATATCAAACTGATGACGCAGCTTTTCGGTGACCGCGCCCTTTGCGGCAACGCTACAGGCTGCAGTTCAATCTACGGCGGCAACCTGCCCACGACACCCTATTGCCAGAATGCCGATGGCCGGGGCCCGGCCTGGTCCAACTCGCTTTTCGAGGATAACGCCGAGTTCGGTTTCGGCATGCGCCTGACCGCCGACAAGCTGCAGGAGTATGCGCTCGAACTTACCCGGCAGTTGGCTCCCGATCTCTATGAGGGATTACTCAAGGCCGACCAGAAAACTCAGGCCGGTATCAACGAACAGCGGCTTAGAGTCGTGGCCCTGAAGCAACGTCTGGCCCGGCTCGACGGCGACGAGAAGGCTCGCGCGCTGTCCACGATCGCCGACTTTCTGGTCAAAAAGTCGGTCTGGGTAATCGGTGGCGACGGCTGGGCGTATGACATCGGCTACGGCGGATTGGATCATGTCATGGCGGCAGGCAAGAATGTCAACGTGCTTGTGCTCGACACCGAAGTGTACTCCAACACGGGCGGCCAGATGTCCAAATCAACACCGCGCGGCTCCACAGCGCAATTCGCCGCCGCCGGCAAACCGACCCCCAAGAAAGATCTGGGCATGATGATGATGTCCTACGGGAACGTTTATGTCGCCCAGGTTGCTTTGGGGGCGAGCCACAACCAGACGGTTAAAGCGATGGTCGAGGCCGAGCAGTACGATGGCCCGTCGATCATAATCGCCTACGCCCACTGTATCGCTCACGGCATTGATATGGCCGCGGGGCTGACCAATCAGGAGAAAGCTGTCAAGTCGGGTCACTGGCTCCTATATCGATACAATCCGGAGCTTTTGAAGAAGGGCGAGAATCCTCTCAAGCTCGACAGCAAAGCGCCGAGCATCCCCTTCCGCGAATTCGCATTCGCGGAGAACCGTTTCCGCCAGTTGGTGGCCAAGAACCCGGATCGCGCCGAGATGCTGATACAGTTGGGCCAGGAGGACTGTGACCGCCGGTGGAATTATTACAGCCAGATAGCGGCTATGAAATACGGTCCGGTCCAAGGCTAAGACCGACAATTGGTTCGAAAACCAGAGGCGGGTGCTATGGGGCGCCCGCTTTTTCTTTGGCGCCAGCGCTCGAATTCGACAGGCGTCCGGGCATCAAGAAACCGCCCCGGACAGCCGATAACAGGCAAAAGACCGCGGACTAAAACGGCTTAGGAGGAAAAATGCGCCTCAAGTTTGCACTCTTGTCTTTGGTGGTTGTGCTTTCTCTGGGAGTGAGCCTGGCAGTGGCCGAAACCGAGCAGGAGGTTATTAACCGATATCTGCAGAAAACGGTAGCCAAGCATACCACCAAGCTGAGTTGGATTTCATTCAGCGTCAGCATGGATAGGATCAATCGGCACAACGACTACAACGATTTCGCCATTATCGAGAGCGCCAAGCTGGGAAGCGGTGAGTTCTCGTGGATTAGACAGGGCTTCTCGGTCGGCGCCGATTTCGGTCTCATGGTACACAAGCGCTTCGCCTGGTCGCTGGGAGGCGAGTACTGGCTGAAGCTCGGCAATAACCTGCCGACCGGCAATACCTATTTGCAGTTGTCCACGAACACGGTTGTGCCTGCCGATCCGAAAAGCGAACTGAAGGTGTTCGGCTTCACCACCAGCTTGCAGTACTACCTGATCAACCCGCCGGTGGCCTCGGCTAAGCAGAATGCTTATTCCGTTCGAGTCGGTGGTTCGGTCGGTTACTACTCGGCGAGCTGGGATCTCTGGCCGGAGTACGAAAACCTGAATCTGGCTACAGCCGTGCCAGTGGGCACCAACTCTACCTACAAAGGCACCGCCCCGGGATTCAGTTTCGGCATGGGGGTCGATTATCCCCTCGGTTGGTGGGACCTGGGGCTGGCGGTCGACGCCAGCTATCTGTACCTGAACTTTGGCAATGTCTCCTGGTATAATAGCAACGATGAAGAGATTGTCGCGAGTCTCGACGGCACCGAGAATGGTCGGGTCGATCTGGCTCTCTCCGGTGTCCGGGGTAGGATCGAGATCAAGCGCTACTTCAACTGGTAATCAGATGCAGATTCGGGGGCGCCGTTATTGACAGGCGCTCCCGTCTGCTTATCTTGGGCCAGGTTGTTATTTACATTGGAGATTGCAAGTGATCAAACCACAAAACCGGATCGCCCGTTTCATCCCTGTCATCTTAATCGGTCTTCTTGCCCTGCCGGCGACTGCCGCCGATAAGCTGCCCGCAGCTAAAGCAGGGGCGATCGCAAGCCCCACGGGGCGGATCGCGTTCCTGAGAGAAAAACATGTATACATCATGGATGCCACCGGCGGCCATCAGATGATGATAAGCCAGGTCGGCAACGGCGACGGCCGCCTCAGTTGGGCACCCGACGGCAAGCGGATCGCGTTCACGCGTTCGGGAATTGCCAGAGTCGAACAGCCCGATCAGACGGGCGGGCATCATAAGATCTATGACATTTTCATCGCTTATGTTGACTCTGCCATGGCCGGAAATACCAACTTCTGGTACCGTATCACGGAAGGGGTGGGCGCGCGAGATCCGGAGTGGAGCATCGATGGCAAAACCATCATCTACTACAAAGACATGAACGCCAATTTTGTCGCCTCGTATGAGCCGAACTACCAGATCTGCATTATGACCAATCCGGAATCAGGCAACGAGGAACTCCTTCGCCGTGACTGGCAGAACATGACTGAGTTCCTGATCGCACCCACGATGAACGCCGCCGGCGATATCGTGTTCGTACACATGGTGAAAGGTTCGGAAGGCACCTATCGCCACCAGGGACTGGCCAAGCTTTCGCGCAACAACTTCATGGCGTCACTCACTGAGATCGGCAAGCAATCCGCGGCCAACTCAGGGCTGGTAGCTCCGGCCTGGTCTCCCGACGGCCAGTGGATAGCCTGCGTGAGCAATAAAATGGAGAGCCCGGGCATTTACCTTCTTCCGGCGGATCTTTCTGAGAGGTACCTGGTCTTTGCGCCGCCTCCAGGAGCGCAGAGTTTGTACTCATTCGCGCCCTCGTTTTCGCCCGATTCCAAGTGGCTGACTTTCTCTACAGCGGACGGCTCAATCTGGATTTGCGATATCACCGGCAATGGCGCCAAGCGCCTCACTGGCCCGGGCCAGGACAAGGCCCCGGCGTGGTCGAAGTAACCGGACAGTCAAAGTCTCCTGTTGTTTCACGAGTGGTGCCAAGTCTCAACCGGGTAGGTTGAAACCAGACCCCGCTTATGGGGCGGTTTCGACAATTGATGGCGGCTGTTGTTCAATCCCACCCGCAAGCGGGTGGGCAACTGGAGATGCGTCACCGCCGCGTGTATCGCCTACAGCTTCTTCCAGGTCGACAAGACTTCCACCAACAACCTCAGACCAAAACCGGTGGCCCCTTTTGGCGTGTACGGTTTGCCCGACGGCTCCAGATCGACATAGGCGATATCGATATGCGCCCAGGGCCAATCGCCCACGAAGTTTTCGAGAAAGGCCGCCGCGGCAATTGTCCCTGCGGGGCGTCCACCGGAATTGACCAGGTCGGCGATCCCTGATTTCATCTGGTCGCGGTGCTCGTCCCAGATCGGCAGCCGCCAGACTTTCTCGGCGGTGGCCTCCGAGGCACGATAGAGGCGCTCGAGCAACTTGTCGTTATTGCCGAGAATCGGCGCTCCCGCATAGCCGAGAATATACAAAGCAGCGCCAGTGAGAGTCGCGATATCGATCACTGCCTGGGGTTTGAATTTATTGGCGTAATCGAGGGCATCCGCAAGAATGAGGCGGCCCTCAGCGTCGGTATTGATGATCTCGATAGTCTTCCCCTTGCGCGATCTCAGAATATCGCCCGGGCGGGTGGCGTGACCCGACGGCATGTTCTCGGTGGCGGGTATCAGTGCGACAAGATTGAGACGCAGTTTGAGCCGCGAGGCGGTCAGCATGGTAGCCAGCACCACGGCGGATCCGGCCATATCCTGCTTCATCTCGTGCATGTCCTGGCCCGGCTTGAGCGAGATTCCGCCCGAGTCAAAAGTAACCCCCTTGCCGACCAACACCACCGGTCGGGAGCCAGCCCCCGCTCCCTTATATTCAAGAATGATAAATCGGGGCGGCTCATCGGAACCTTTCGCCACGCCAAGCAACCCGCCCATTTTCTCCTGGGCGATCGCGTTTTCATCGAGCACCCGGCATGAAACCTTGTACTTGCGCGCCAACTGCTGAGCCTTGGAGGCGTAGATTTTCGGAGTCAGATCACCTGCCGGCGTCTGGGCCAACTCCCTTACCAACAACTGTCCCTCGGCCACAATGGTCCCGCGCTCGACGGCGTTCTTCACGCGAGTCACCCATCCGGAGCGACCGACCGAAAATCGGATCCGCTTGAGCCGGCTCTTGTCCTCGGCCGCCTCGCCGGTCTTGAAAGCCCGATGCTTGAAGGCCCCCAGGAGATACCCTTCGATCGCCGCTTGAAAAAACGCGGGATCAGAGAAGTCACCGAAATACAGCGCCGCCGATTTAGCCTGCGTTACATACTTTTGTCTCGACAAGTCTCCGATCGCGCGGCGAAAAGCATCGGCGCGCAACTTCCTGCTCTCCCCCAGACCGGACAAAATCAGTCGACGGGTCTTAAAGCCGGCTGGTCTGGTAAACGTGATTATCTCTCCCGCCTTGCCGGTAAACTCTCCGGAATCCATAGCCTCGGCCAGCAGTCCGCCGACAGCATTGTTGATGATCTTGAGGTACGGACCGGCCGGTTTGTTGGTCTCAGTGCTAAAGCAGACTACTACATCCTCTTTTAGCTCGGCAAGCTTGTCGGAACTGAAATCGTATATCATCAAGGTCTCCTTTTGCCAGGAGCAGTCTATACGAGCGTGGTCCGGCGAGCAACTTAATTATGAAGCCGCAACAGCGAGGGCATGTTCAGTATTCGCACTCGAGGAAGGAGCGATAGTTGCGTTCGATCTCAACCAGATTGTCGGAGCCGAACTTATGCAGGAAGGCCTCGCCAAACACCATGGCGGCGACCGCCTCGCATATCACCGCCGCCGCCGGAACGACACAGACATCGGTCCGCTCCACCATGGCTGTCGCCGGGTGCTTGGTCACGACATCAACCGTCTGCAGTGGTTGCATCAGTGTGGATATGGGTTTGACCGCCACGCGCGCGATTACGTCCTCACCGTTGGTGATACCCCCCTCCAGACCACCGGCATGGTTGGTCTTGCGGAAGAACCGTTTCCGGGCCGGATCACCGTTGGGATCATAGAATATTTCATCGTGGGCGGTCGAGCCGCGCCTGCTTGACGCGGCAAAGCCGAGCCCGATCTCGACCCCTTTGACCGATTGGATCGACATGAGCGCCCCCGCCAGACGGCCATCGAGTCGGTCGCGTGACTGAGCGAAGCCGCCCAGGCCTGCGGGCAACCCGCTCACGATAACTTCGGCGATCCCGCCGAGGGAGTCCCGCTCTTTTATCGCCTGTTTAATGGCAGCTTTCATCCGGGTCGACACGGCGGCATCAATACAACGGACATCCGACTTCTCAGACAGCTTTGCAATTTGATCAACATCAGGGCGATGCTCATCGTCCCCGAGGGCAACCTCGCCTATCCGCACCACATGGGAGGCGATCCGCACGCCAAAGTGCTCAAGCAACTGCCGCACCAGAGAGCCCGCGGCCACCCGGGCAGCAGTCTCACGCGCGGAGGCCCGCTCGAGCACATTGCGAAGATCATGCCGGCCAAGTTTGATTCCACCGGCCAGATCAGCGTGCCCCGGGCGAGGGCGGGTGGTCTCTTCGAGTAGTCGCCGCTGTTTGGGAGTAAGATCAGAGGGCGGTTTCTGAACCGGATCCATGATAGGCGCCCAGTTGACCCAGTCACGGTTTTCTATGACGAGTGTCACCGGGCTGCCCAGGGTCAGGCCGTGGCGGACGCCCGAGACGATTCCGGCCTGGTCATTCTCGATCCGCTGCCGCCCGCCACGCCCATGCCCTTTCTGCCGACGCTGCAGATGGCGGTTGATTTCTTCGAGCTTCACCGGCATCCCGGCAGGGAGACCGTCGACAATAGCCGTGAGACAGGGCCCATGGGATTCCCCGCTGGTGAGATAGCTCAGCATGGCCTTAGGGTACGAAATTGGAGCGCTTGGGTCAACTCGATCTGCAGCCGGGTCAGACCTTGATTTCGGCTTCTTCGGGAAGGACCAGGCCGGTTTCCCGATCGAGCTCCCGGAGCCGTCGCTGAATACGGTCATCCATGTTCATGGCGCGCGAAGTCGAAAGGAATTCGGTTTCATCAATCGGCGAAATCTCCCGCATTTCGGCCAGGACTGCCACGATCTTCTTTACGGCGGCGTCCATTACATCCAGCCCGCCGGGCAGTTTAGCCAGCAGCGCGTCCTTCTCGCCTTTCTTGAGCTGCAGTCGCAGCATTTGAGAACGGCCGTAAATGGCCATGGCGGCGTTGTTGATGTAGTGCGACAGGGTGGCCATGGCGATGGTCTTGGTCTCCGAGGCCCCGCGGGCACGCTCTTGCTGCAGAAGGCGCTGGGTCAATTCCTGCCGCTCTTTGAACAGATTTTCGACCATGAAATAGGTGCGCCAGATTTCTTTGTTGGCGCGCGACAGGATGCTCTCCACGTTGCCGATATCGACCTCGAGATACTCTGCGGTCGCCACCGTGGTGGACATGAGCGAGACCGAGATGGCATCTACTTTGTCTTTGGCCAGCCCCAGCGCCCGAGCCGATTCGGTGATAGCCGGAAGGCGGGTCTCAAGGTCCAGTATATGTCCGGTGAGACTCTGGTCCACCATTAGAGTCGCCAGGCGAACAATGCGCGGAATTGGATTTCCCGATTCGGCCGCGTGCGTGCTATGATGATCGCGAATGGCCAGCGCCACGTACTCCGGCAGACGCCAGCGCGTAGCCAGCAGGTGCCCGACCTCGCAGTGGTCGGTGCCGAACACCCGGCGTTCGGTTTCCACTACTCCTGCTACGCCGTGATGCCGACCCTCCGCCACGCGACGATATTCCTTCGGATAATGGTGCAGGAATAGGAGCGTTCCCATATCGTGGAGAAGCCCGGCAATGAATGCCTCCTCGGTGGAGCGGTGTCCTATCGCCCCGGCAATCTTCTCGCAGGCAGCGGCGACTGTAAGCACGTTTTCGAAGTACCTCTGGGGATCGATGCCGGAATCGGCCTTGATCTGTTCCGGGTGAAAAACCGATGACGACAGCGCCAGGCACTTAACCGTGACCGCTCCGAGCGTCTGCACCGCCTGGTGGACATTGGACACGCGGGAATAGCGGCGGTACATGGACGAATTCGCCATTTTCAGGATTTTCGCAGTCAGAGGCGGATCCTTAAGAATTATCCGGGCCAGCTGCTCGGACCCAAAGTCAGGATTATCCACCTGCTTGAGTATTTCCGCCAGAGCCTGGGGCAGGGATAGAAGATCTCTTCCCTGTCGGACCTGCGAGAGAATTGTCATCTTGTCCATGGGCACGTACCTCTGGTTGTCCTTCCCTTTATTATCGGCACAATGGTCGGGATAATGAGAGAGAGGCTATGCCCCCGCGCGGCCGGCAACCACCGCTCGCACGACCGAGGTCAACTGCTCCATTCGAAACGGCTTGTAAAGTACGTCTGATATGCCCGCCTCGGCGAGCTGGTCGGCGTTCAGCTCCGTGCTCCAACCGGTCACCAGAATCACCGGTACTCCCGGCCGGAGACGGCTGATCTGGCGGGCAACCTCCAGCCCAGACATTTTGGGGAGCGCCAGATCGGTCAGGACAGCGTCGAATTGCTGCCTCTCGGCCAGGCGAAGTCCCTCTTCGCCGGATGACGCGGTCCGGACCTCGTACCCAAGCGACTGTCCCATCGCCGAAATGAGATCGAGGATAACCTGCTGGTCGTCGATAGCCAGCAGTCTTGCCCTGGGTGTCGGGCTTCCTGACAAAGGCGCCGGGATAGTGGGACTCACCGGGAACCGAAACGACAGGTAGGCCGGTACCGGCCGTTCGTCATCGACGGCATACCCGGTGCCGGATTCCTGCACCTGAGTTAGGAATATGTCCGATGGCCGACTGCGCAGGGCTTCTTCGGCGGCGACATATCGTCCGAACCCGGCCACGGGAGCAACCGGCGGGAAGTTGCGGCGATGGCGCGAGACATCGAGGTACACGTACTTATCGCGCGAGTAGGTAGCGATTGTGAAGATATCATCCTCATCGGCCAGTGCGGAGAAGCGATCCAGAAGCGTCCTGAAGAGCTCAGCCAACCGATTCGCGGGAAGGGCCATCGGCGGGACCGTCTCGAGGTTACTGAAGATTTCGCGTGGCCGCTGGCCGGCCATGTGGACATTTCCCGACACCTTAAGTTGAGCCAGTTCGCGCTCCACCACACGACTCACCGTCTCGGTTACTCCAGCCCCCTCAAACCCGCCTGTTGGCCCCGCGGTGAGTGTCCGCCGCGCTACGTCGGCGGCCTCCTCGGCGCGGGTGATTATATCGCGCAGCCGTCGGCGAACATCTTCCGACAACTGGCTGTCCTGGGCCGTAAGCTCAGCCGTGCCGATCACCGCAGCCAGGTGGTTATTCAGCCGATTGAGCGCATCACCTGTCGAAGCCCAGGTAACAGAGATTACGCCAGCCTCGCCGGCGCGGCTCAGACGTGCCGTGGTGAGCCGAAGTGTGCAGAGTCCCGCCGCCAGGGTCAGCAGGCGTTCCCATTCGGCGCGTTCCGACTCATCCATAACGTGCGCGGCGATCATCGCCACCGTCGTGCTTTCTCCATCGCCGACCGGGCAATAGGCCACATACTCAGGCCAGCCCCGCTCACCGAAGAAGCGCTGGAAGGTAGAGCGAACCTGATCGTCATAAGTATCGAAATGCCGGGCCACGGCGCCTCGCCCGTGGATGAACGTACTTTCACCCGAAGCGGCCACCGCGCCTGCTCCGCCTCTGCCGGAGTGGACGAGGATGTCATCAAAGAGCTCCGCGTTTTCACCCGGGCTAACTGTCTGGACGCGGTAGGACGATGCGCTATCGGCAAAAAACGCAAGACAGATGGTCTTTCGGGGGAGCACACGACCCAGCGTTTCCAAAAAGAAGCGCACACCGCTCCGAGAATCCCGGCCCGGGAGCTCCGCACGAAGCAGTTCGACCACGACCTCGAACCCCTTGCGGCGGGTCAACCGAAGGCGATTATCCTCTTCCATGCGGATGACCAGGCCGCCCAGCGCAGCGAAGCTCTCGATCAGTTTCAGGGACTTGTCGTTCACCGTAAAAGCCGGACCCGGTTTAACCAGCAGGAGGGCGTCGGACTTCGATCCCGGCACCGGCAGGACGAGGTTGGACTGCACCACCTGCTTTCTCACTTCGGCGTCGCCCGATTCTTGATTGATGATAAGGGGTCGGGCGCGATCTATCCCCTCGATCATGGACGCCCGGAGGTTTTCAGTCAGATCGAACAGCGGTTCGCTGCTGCCATGGAACACAAGCGCGCCCTGCCTGATGCCGCAAAGATGAACCGATTCCGAATCGGCCAGTCCAACAAGCGAGCGGCAAAACCCGTTCGCGGGATCCGAGCCGGCCGCCGCGCGCGCCGAGGAAGCAACTCTGCCGGTCAGGTCGCTTACGTTGGCAGCCTCGGTTTCACGCAGACGCTCCGCCTGGGCGAGGAGTCGGCCGAGTCTCGCAGATTTGATCTTCTCGGCGAGCCACTGCGCCACAGGGGCCAGATAGCGGATGTCTCTGGCTACAAAAAAGTGCGGTTCCTCGGAAAAGAGAAGCAGGCCGCCAACCTGCTCCATGCCGGAGAGAAGCGGCAGCACCAGCACACTCTTGAAACGGGAGTCAATTCGCCCGCCGGTGCGATCGAAAAACTCAAACTGCGCCAGCAGCATCGGATCGCCCAGCTCCACCGCCTGGCTTACGACATTGCGTCCCAGAGGATAATACTCGAGGCATGCTATCTCGTCCTTATGCAGACCCGCTGAAGACGTAAGCACGAACTGCCGCTGTGCCCGGTTGACCAGAAGGACCGCCCCCGCCGCCATGGGATACTGCACCAGTATTTCCCGCAGCGAGATATTGAGCATCTCGAGCAGATGATACGGCTGACGGCTGTCGAGCTGGAGATTATCCAGTATGGAGAGACGGCCGAACCGTTCCTCTACCTCGGTGCGCCGTTCCTGCCAGTAGTCGGCGTACAGAGCGAGGCCGGACACACCGAGAAGCAGGCCGATTGCGCCGAGAAGGGATTGGGCGAGGTCGATCAGTGGATACGCGCCGGCGATAAACCAATCCGTGTAGTTGGGCGCCAGCTCCACCACCCCCCAGAGCGACACTACCAGCAGCAAGACTCCGCCCACAACAAATGGCAGACGACCACCGATGTCGCGGCCGGTAAAGAACCCAAAGCGATAGATGAGGAATCCGAATATAAGCACGACCAAAAGCGGCGCGGCAACAGTTGTCACGACTTCAACCATGACTTCCTTCCTCTACCGGCTCGCCGTGCAGGGTAAAAGCATCAGCAGATGTTATCCTCAACGGTACGATCGCCCCGACTTTCGGATCTGAAGCTTCGAACAAAACCGTCTTGTTGCCCTCCGTGCGGGCACGCGCGAATTTATCAGAGCGGCGCGAACGTCCTTCCAGGAGCACCTGCCTCACCTGGCCGACCTCGCGCTGATTCCGGTCGTAAGAGATGGACTGCTGCAGGGCGATCAGTTTATTCAGCCGTTCGATCTTTGTCTCCTCGGGGACATCGTCCACGAGTTTGGCTGCTTCGGTGCCGGGACGAACAGAGTATCGGAACATGAAGGCCGAGTCGTACTGTATCCGGCGAACGGCGTCAAGGGTCATCTCGTATTCGGCCTCGCTCTCACCGGGAAAGCCGACAATCAAATCCGTAGTCAACGCCAGATAATCGAGAGCGCTTCGGAGAGAATCAACAATCTTTAGGTAATGATCGAGGGAGTAATACCGCCCCATTCGCTGCAGAATCCGGTCCGAACCGGACTGCAGCGGCAGATGGACGTGCGGCATGAGTTTTGTCTCATCGCCCAGCACCTCGACCAGCTTCTCGGAGAGATCCTTGGGATGTGAGGTCATGAACCTAATGCGTGGGATATCGGTCTCGCTGGCCACTCTCCGCAGCAGATCGGGGAAGTCGGTACCGTTGTAACGGTAGCTGTTGACATTCTGACCGAGCAGCATCACCTCCGAGACGCCCTCGTTCGCCATCTTTCGGACGCCCTGCAGAATGTGCTCGGGCGAGTGCGCCTGCTCGTGACCGCGAACGAACGGCACGATGCAGTAAGAGCAGAAATTGTCACACCCGCGAGATATGGTCACGAAGCCTGAGTACGTGTTTTCGCGGACCGGCTCGATTTGGTCGATGCTTTCGTGGCCGAATGCGGTCATGACCGGCGAGGTTCCCTCGCGCCCTTCGATCACATCGGGCAGTTCGAACACCCGGTCCGTGCCAAGAACGTAGTCCACCTGGGGAAGCTGATCGATAAGCTCGTCGCCCAGCCGCTGTGCCATGCAGCCGACCACGGCGATCCTGACCCAGGGTCTGTCTTTCTTGAGTGCTCCCAGCGTTCCGAGCCTACCCACTACCCTCTGTTCCGCTTTTTCGCGAACCGAGCAGGTGTTGAGAATGATCAGATCCGCGTCGGCCACGTCTTCGACACGTCGATATCCCCTCGTCGTAAGTGTAGCGACAAGGGTAGACGAATCCGCCAGGTTCATCTGGCAGCCAAATGTTGTAACGTGAAAGCTGCTAATCTTCCGATCCACAGGCACGGCGCTCCTCGGCGAGTACATATCCCGGTGCCCACCCACAGCACGCAGCAATAACGCCCTGGGCGGAGCCAAAATCAACATGTTTTCCTGCAGCGCAGGCCCCGGCCGAACGGGACAAAGAAAGCGGCCTGTCCGCTGTGGGACAGGCCGCCGAAAGCCCATGTCTGGGATGACTACAGACAGTTCGGGAGCTCGACTCCAGAGATAAAGACGTGGTCGATGAGAATGGTTACGTCGCCGATCGATATGTCGCCGACGGTCGGCTCAGGGCCGCCCGACTGATTGACATCGGCCTCGGTGAGACAGTCCGGCACCGAGCCGGTGATAAACAGCAGGTCGATAAGCATCGTGATATCGCCGATCGTTGGTTCGTCGCCACCCTCCCCGTTGACATCACCTACCTGGCCGCTGCAGCAGGGCGGAGTCGTAATGGCGATATCAAAGCGTCTCTGGTCGGAATAGCCGGTGGCCGGGTTGACAAAACCCACCTGGAAGCTGTAAACCCCCTCCGTGGTAGGTGTACCGGAAATAACGCCCTCATTGGAGATAGTCAGCCCAGGAGGCAGGATTCCACTCCCGATTGAAACTACGTTGGAGCCGGTGCCGCCGCGTGTCTCGATGGTGTCGAGATAGGCTATATCCACCAGGCCGTCCGACAACTCGGCGTCGAGCGTGATAATGAACATCTGCCAGGCCGGGTTGGAGACGTTTTTGAGAACCCATCCGGCCGGATCGAGCTTAATCTGGGTGAGATCGGCCGGTTCATTAAACTTGAAGAACTCGCTTCGTTCGTCGATAGTTAGAGTGATTGTATCATCCGGCTGTCCGGAATAATCGAAAAAGAAATCCACCGGCATCTCAAACACCTGGGGATAGGTGGTTTGGGTTTGCTTGACGACGAGATAGATGTCATAGCCGCCGGAATCCGATGGCTCGTCCATGTAGTAGAAGCTGTAGTTGGGACAGTACTGCCCGTAGAGCCACTGAAGCATGAAGGCGTCGAGATCGACCCCGGTGGCGATTTCCCAACACTGCTGAAATTCGTATGAAGTCGCCGACGAATAAGCGAATACGTTGTAATACGCCTCCACCCCGGTCGCAAACAGCTCCTCGCCCAGCACGCCGCGCAGCATGTGAACCACCCAGGCGCCTTTGTCGTAGCTGAGATTGCCGTTGAAGATACGATAGACATTGGCAGTATCATCGCACCACACCGTGCCGGAGCCTTTATAAGCCATCGTATTCATGTGGCTGTGATAAGCGGCCCAGCCGCTTATACCCAACTGATATACCGCCTCGGAGTACGACGCCCACCCCTCGTTAAGCCAGATATCATGCCATGATTCGCACGTCACCAGGTCGCCCCACCACTGATGGCCCAGTTCGTGCACCGTAACTCCCCAGCCGAATCCGAATGTGCCGCCACCCATCGACGTGCACGTCTGATGCTCCATAGCGCCGCCCCACTCGAAATTAGCGTGGCCATACTTCTCGTTTGGAAACGGATAGGGACCAAAGTCATCGGCCAGTGTGGCGATCATGGTCGGGGTCTGGTTCCAGGTAGTGAGTGACAGGGCGTAGTAGTCCGGATACACGTGATGAATCACCGGCATCGTATCGAGTTCGTCGCCGGTATTGGTAAAGATATAGGGTTGCTGCCAGACGGTGTAGGGAGCAATCGCCACCGAAAACAGATAAGTCACAATAGGGTATCGAACCGTGTAGTGAAACGTCCGGCTGTTGCTACCCGGCACAGTCGTGATGGAATCGAGCGTACCGTTCGAAGCACAGTACAGCGCGGTATCGGACTCGATATGAATACCCATGGAGTCCGGTTTGTCATCGTTGCGGTCCTTGCACGGCCACCAGGTGCGAGAAAAGTAGGGCTCGGAGAGCGAACTGATTACCCGATACCCGTTGCGAAAATCGAAGGCAAAGGCCTGCAAGCCGCCCTCGACCGGATGCCCGCTGTAAGCGATATCGAACTGAAACTGCTCACCGGTGTCATAGCTCTGATCCAGGGTCACCGTTACGTAGTCGCCCGATCGGGAGAATGCCAACGGACCGGAAGAACCGGTGATGCTGTTTACGGCCATAGCAGTGTGCAGGTCGACATCGATCTGGGTCACTCCGTCCGCCGCAGCAGCAGCAACCAGCGTGACATTACCATAGAGGATCTCCGTCGTATCGTTTACCCGGATAGACACATCATACCATTTCACATCGTAGTTGGTCTGCGGAACCTGGGGGAGACTGGCGGCCGCCTGCTGCATGCGGCGGGATCGGTCAAGCGCCTGAGCCTTGGCCTCGCCGAGAATGCGGTGAAGTTCGGATGCTGTTAACCCATCGGGATTGACAGTAGTGATATCCTGCGCGCCAAGGCCGGAACACGGGGAGAAGAGAACAAGCGAAATTACGAGAAGTGTGACAAAACTGGCCGACATTCTCAAAGCAGACCTCCTGATACGACTTGAACAACTGGTGAAGGCGTTGCAGTCAATAAGTTTTCCGCCCGGGCAAAGGCGTGGTGTAACAGGCTACTAACTCTTCAATATCGGCAATCTGCAGCCGATTGTCAAGGGTTGTTCCCAGGATGTTGCCGGGATGACCAAAAAACGAGCGTCCCTGCTTCCGGCGGAGACGCTCGAACAACGTGGAATTCTGTTCTTCAGTATGGGTTGCTGCAGAGCGGCACGAGGTCAACGTAGAGGTAATCGATTATTGCCGCAATATCTCCGATGTTTATGTTACCGTCGCAGTCTACGTCCCCCACCATCGTAACCGGCATCGGGGCGTGCTCCAGCTCAAACAGGTAGTCGATCATCCAGGCAACATCCTGAACGGTGATCTCCCCGTTCCAGTTAACATCGCCCCGCAGCTTCCACACTTGCAGGAGCAGCGGAACCACCAACGGGTTGTTAGAAGCGGACGGAGACAGGATAGAAATGTTGACCGCGTACTCGCCCAGGGTGTAGCCGGTGGCATCTATCAAAAGCGGGCTTTCGTCAGGAACGGCCCCTTGAGTTGTCACCGGTGTCAACCAGCTCAAATTCTCGCTTATCTCCCAGTTCATACAGCCTGGATTGACATTGGCAATCTGAAGTCCCTCGTACAATTGGGGACCGGAATCTTCCTGGTAGGCGATCTTGAGCGGAGTACCGGGAACGAAGATGGTGGGCGGCTGCGGTGTCGGGAGGAAATTAAAAGTGACCACTACCATCTGCGGTTTGTTCATCGCCCAGAGCGAGGTAACCCAGATTGTATCCGTGTACGTTCCGGTAGGGACGTCGGGGAGTTTCGCATTTACCTGATACGTGTAGGGCGCGTTGCGCCTGGTCTCAGCCCCGATGATCTGAAACCGTTCGGAGTTGTAGACAATCTCGATGGCCATCGGTTCATCATAGCCGTCATTGGTCACTGTGAATTCGCTCGTAGGGAGCGAGTTGCCGTATCCCTGATAACACTCGTAGACATTAAACTCGATGGCATCGGTAGACAAGCCGATAACCGCCGGACCGACCGGAAACCGCAGCCAGCATTCCACCATGACCGGCGAGTTGATCGCCTCATTGGAGTAAACCCAGACCGTGTCGATTATCAGATCGGGGATTAGGGGATCAGGACCTGGATTAGTGGGAAAATAGAACAGAAGAGAAACTGAGTCGGGGGCCGATGAGGTATCCGGCGTGACATTCAGGATATTGGGTGAGCTGGTCTCGACCCAGAAATTCAGGGAGCCGGGACCACCGTTGCGCACGCCGAACGAGCGAATGAACATGGGACCTTCAACGGCCCAGTCTACCGGCCAGTAATTGGGGATCGAGTCTATTACTAAAATGGGCAGGTCCGAGGCCATCGACAGGCGCACCGGCACCTTCACCGGGCTGTTGGTCGCTGCCGGATCGGATACGACAATGGTATCACTGTACTGGCCGAAGGACAAACCGGTGGTATTGACCGACAGGGTAACCGTGCCGGCATTTACTCCCGACGGCGGGTTAAGCGAAAGCCAGGCCTCCGAGTTGGTGACCGACCAGTTGAGTGTCGACTGGCCTGTGTTCGTTATGCCCAGGGTCTGATTGGGCGGATTTGCGCCGCCCACGATCGCGTTGAAGAAGAAGATCGTCTTATCCACTCCGATCGCGGGCTGCTGTGGGTTGACCACCAGCTCGACATAAAGAAACTGCGGCGAATTGGACGCACCGGCGGATTCGAAGCGAACAGAGTCGAAATAGGTGTCAGCCACGAGCCCGGTAGTCGTAATGGAGATAGTGACAGGCTGGGGTGTGGTGCCGCTCGACGGAGATTTAAGTAGCCAGGGGATGCTTTCGACTACATTAAAGGCGAGCGGCAGTTGATCGGATGTGACCTCCACAACCTGGGGCGGCGGGTTTCCCAGCCCCTGCGTGGCCTCAAAGCGCAGAGTGTCCTCGGAAAGGAGCAGATTGGAGAGAACCGGGCGGTTGGCGTCGTAAACCACGACTCGACCTGCCCAACGGGGGCGGTATTCGACATTGCTGAAATCAACGAACTCGAGCCCGGCGCCGAACACCTGCGCCGTATCCACCACCAGCGAATCGAACACCGTCCAGCTTGATAGAACACAGTCATACCGGGCCACGTGCTTGGCAGTCATGCTTGCCAGGAGGCCGGTACCCGCGAGCCTGGTACCGGTGAACTGGAAGCGATCGTACTTGTTGGTGCTGTCCTTGTTGTTGTTACGATAAAGGAAGCGGATAAAGTCGAAGGCCGACTGACCCAGGGGCGTAAAGGCCGCGTTGGTCATGGTCAGCTGGTCGTTTATCCACTTGAAACCGATTGCTACACTGGACAGGTTTTGTACGTCGTTGAACAAGTACAGATCAATGGTGACATTGAGCTGGTTGGTGTTGGCGTCGGGGCGCAGACTGATGTCTATGCGCACCGTATCGGCCAAACCCTGATCCTTGGGATCCTGACCCTGGCCCGTAACCGTTGCAGATAGCGCAAGCGACCACACCAATAGCGCCGCCCCGATCTTCGTGAACATGGTTTACCTCCATGCGAAACGCAGCATGTCGTTACCGGTTTTTCTTCGTGTGACCTGGTCGGAACCTGAGCACTTCACACTTGCGAGCGCCCGGCGCCTTGCCGCCTGAGGGCCGGTGTGTGCTCTATATGGTTCACATGAGACCGCTTGAGGTCAAGTATCGTATACCCGTGACAGGCTGACACACAATCATGCCGTCACCCTGTCTGCAGCGAATATACCCCCGCGCCTCGAGGCGTGTCAAGCAGTTATTGGCTGGTCGTTCGGAGTGTAAACACAAATGGACAGACTAACGGCCGCGGCGCGCCGCGGGTCGCCTCTTGCGCGGCGATTTCTTGCGGGCGCGGGCGATTTCCTCCGCGAAAATCTTCTCGAGTGTGTGCGTGGACGGCTTGAAATCAAGGAGGCATAGCTCGAAAAGCTCGTCAACGCTCTCGATGAAATAGAACTTGGTCAGGCGGATTATCTCGCGCGGTATGTCCTTGAGGTCCTTCTCGTTCTCCTTGGGCAGGACCACGTAGTATATCCCCGCGCGGAATGCGGCCGAGATCTTCTCTTTGGTCCCGCCGACCGGCAGTACCTTGCCGCGCAGGGTGACCTCGCCGGTCATGGCGATATCGTTGCGGATCGGCCGCTCCGACATAACCGAGGCGATCACCAAACAGACTGTTATCCCGGCGGAGGGACCGTCCTTGGGAATCGCCCCGGACGGGAAGTGAATATGGATATCAAACTCGTTAAAGTCGTTAAAGTCGATCCCGAGCACGTCGGCCTTGGAGCGGACGTACGAATGGGCGGCCTGAATCGACTCCCGCATGACCTCGCCCAGTGAGCCGGTCGTGATAATCTGCCCGTCCCCTTTCATCTTCAGCCCCTCGATAAACATCAGCTCGCCGCCGGCGCCGGTCCAGGCCAGGCCGGCCGCATTGCCGATCTCCGGCACTGATTCGGCTTTTTCCGGAATGTACTGAGGCGTGCCCAGATAAGAGTCGAGAGTCTTCTCCGTGACCGTCCAACTGTGCTTGTGGTTCTCGGCCTTTTGGAGTGCGATCTTACGGCAAATCCGTTCGAGCTGCTGCGAGAGGCCGAGCAGTCCGGCTTCCATGGTGTAATTCCCGATGATTTTCGCCAGGGTGCGATCGGAAATGCGCACCTCGGATTTCTTCAACCCGTGCCGTTCGAGCATACTCGGTATGATGTATCGTTGGGCGATAGCGATCTTTTCACGCTCGATGTATCCGGGCAGCTCGATGATTTCGAGCCTGGGTACAAACTGTTCGGGGATTTCTTCGTAGGAGCGCACCGAGCACACGAAGAAGATGCGGCTCAGGTCGATCGGCACACCGATATACTGATCGAGGAAGTGCGAGTTGTAGCGGGCATCGATCACTTCCAACAGGGCCATATTCACCGACGAATTGTTGTCGATGTTGAAGTAATCGATATCCTCGAGCAGTACTACGGAATCGAGACTTCCCGCCTGTCTGAGCGTTCGCACGATCTGACCCGGCTGTGCGCCTAGATACGTGCGCGGGGTGCCTTTGATGTCGGCCACAGTCGTGATCCCGCCGACTGATATACGGATGAACTCCTTGCCGATAGCGCGAGCGATGGCCTTGGCCAGCGAGGCTTTCCCCGTACCGGGAGCGCCGACCAGGCACAGGGTCGGGCCCTCGTCCTTTCCTCCCATCAGCTTTCGCACCGAGAGCCTTTGAAGAATTCTTTCTTTAAGGGAATCCGGGCCGAAGTACTCGGTGTCGACGATCTTCTGAACCTCGCTGATCTGATAATTCTCCGGGGTAACCTTGGCCCAGGGCAGGTTCAAAAGCCAGTCGAGGTAGTTCTTGGTTGCGCCGTATTCGGCGGAGGCCGGCGAAATCTGCCCGAGGCGCTCGATTTCAATTCGCGAACGGTCCAGCACCTCATGCGGCAACTTGGGCATGCTTTTCACCAGCCGCTTCCACCGAGCGACCTCGCGTTCCTCACTGAAATCCTCGCCGAGCTGCCGCCGAATCTCATGGAGCTGCTGACGAAGGAAGTACTTCTCCTGGTCCGACTCGATCCGCCTCTTGACCTTGTCCTGGATACTGAGCACGGTCGCCGCCCGGTTGAGCTCGCTGTTTAGCTGCTGGAGCAACAAATCGTAACGTTCGTCCAGGAAATGGCATTCCAGCAGTTCCTGTTTGGCTGAAAGCGAGAAGTGAAAACTGGCGGCAATGTGATCGGCCAGGAGCGACGGGTCCTCCACGTTTCGCTTGAGAACATTTGACAACTCGGGTGAGTAGGTCGGGTCGAGATGAGTAATCTCGTTGACAATGGAGATAACCTCGTTGACCCGCTCTCGAATAGCCTTCGGGACGAAGGCCGGGGTGTCGAGACCGAGCACGTGTCCCTGAAGAAACGGCTCCTGGCTCGTGATGGAACTAATCGCCACCCGACGAATCCCCTCCAGCGTGACGACTTTCGTGCCTCCGGTGCCCTCGTGAATGTCCCGCGCCTCGGCCAGCACGCCCACCTGGTGGATGGGTCGAGCGGCTGGGGTATCAAACCCGGACTGGGTGTAAGCGGCCACGAACGGCGTGCGCGCGGCGGTTACGTGTTCCAAGAGCGCGAGATTTTCAGGTCGCCCGACGTGGATGGTAATCATCAAGCCCGGAAACAGCACTTCCGTCATGAGCGGAAGAATCGGATGGGTCTCCTCGCGGTCGCTGGCGACCATCTGCAGTCGGTGTTTGCTCTTAACAATCATAAGACCAGGCCATCAATCCAATTATCGGACAATAAAGGGCATTATGCATACGCCGTAAACCAGATTCGGTTCGGCCTCATGCCCTTTCGGTCGGCAAGCGTAGCCCGGACAAACCGTTCCGCGCCGGGCTGACTGGTTCGCCTGCCCTGCTGATAACATTATTGGACCTTCCCCCGAAATGTCTGAAAACAATCTCAGGAAGCAGTTTCTTCCACTACCCTGACTTCCTGGGCCTGAAGGCCTTTGTCTGCCTGCACTACTGAGAACTCGACTTTCTGTCCTTCCTGAAGTCGGCGGTAGCCGGTCTGTGCAATCTGCGAGTGATGAACGAAGATGTCGTCACCTTTATCGCGGACGATAAAACCGTACCCCTTCTCAGCGCTAAACCACTTCACGGTGCCGGTTTCGCGCTCTGCCATAGTGAGTGTACTCCTGCAAAACAGTTAATGCGGTGGACAGCGTATAGAGGATCCGCCGGGGCCAATGCCTGGCTTGACACGCTACAACTTCTGCCCGACTGCCCCAAAGGTAGTAAATCGCCGGTCGCCTTGCCAAGAAAATTCTTCGGCGTTCTATTGGAATGGGTATATTCGAGGCGCGATGACTCATGCTGATTCACCACCGCGGCCTCCTCGGAAAGTGGTAGTAGTCGGCGGCGGTGCTGCCGGCCTCATGGCCGCCGGTATTGCCGCGTCACAGGGCGCCAGGGTGACAGTGCTGGAGAAGACGGGCCGCACCGGCACGAAACTCGGCATCACCGGAAAAGGGCGCTGCAACCTGACAAATTCCGCGCCGCTAGAGCTGTTTCTCAAGGCGTATGGGCACCAGCGTCAATTTCTCCGCCAGGCGTTTATGCGCTTCTTCAGTTCCGACCTCGTAGCGTTCGCGGAGAGTCTCGGCATACCGGCTGAGCTCGAACCGGGCGGCAAGTACTTCCCGACCGGCAATCGCGCGCCGGAGTTTGCGGAGGCCCTCGCCGAGTGGACCGTCGCCTCCGGGGCCGCAATCGACAAGAATTCCGCTGTCAGTGAAATCGTGGTGAGAGATCGGCGCATTGCCGGTGTTCGCGTAGGCAGCCACAAGGTGGTCCCAGCAGATGCGGTCATCATCGCCACCGGGGGACTGTCTTATCCGGAAACAGGATCGACCGGCGACGGTTACTCGCTGGCCCGCGCGCTTGGACACACTATCGTGCCGACTCGCCCCGCTCTCGTGCCTTTAGAAACTAAAGGAGACATCGCCCCTCGGCTTCAGGGTCTAAGTCTGCACGATGTGGCAGTCAGATTAATCACGCAGGACCGGCCACAGGCCGCGTTACTGGGCGACCTGGTGTTCACGCACTATGGGCTCTCCGGCCCGGTAATTCTGCTCGTCAGCCTCGACGCGGTCGACAGCTTGTCGGCCGGCAAAAAAGTCGAGATATCATTCGATCTGCTTCCGTCGCTCGATGAGCGAGCGCTGGAATCGCACCTGCTCGAACGTTTTAGTGGGTTGGGAACAAAACAGTTACAGAACATCCTTAAAGAGCTGCTTCCATCCAGCCTGGTGCCCGTTTGTCTTGATCTGGCCGACGTCTCCGGGAACATTACCGGCAGCCAGGTCACCACCGCGGAGCGGCGTCGCCTGAGACATTTGCTCAAAGACTTTCGCCTGACTGTGACCGGACACCAAGGCTACGCTGAAGCCACCGTGACTGCGGGTGGTGTCGATCTCGCCGAGGTCGATCCGCGCACGATGCAGTCACGCCTGGTGGCTGGGCTGTATTTCGCCGGTGAGGTGCTCGATATCGATGGCCCCACCGGCGGCTACAATCTTCAGGCGGCCTTCTCCACCGGCCGGCTGGCCGGACATTCGGCCGCCACGGGTGGACCGTAGCTGTCAATTCACCGCGCAGGGCCGGTTCCCGGATTCGAACAGGCTGCGCAGTTCGTAGTCGGGATGGCTCTTCAGGTTGTCCACGTTCAGCCGGATCTTGTCGGGATCGATCTGCAGGCGGTAATAACCCAGCCGGTTGTTCTCCACCACCGGCCAGCCCGAATTAATCCCCGCCGCAATCTCGTTCTTCATGCGGTAGAGATAGCGAGCCTGGTTGAAACCAACCTCGATATCCTCCTTGTAAATCCAGCCGGACGAATCATTGACCCGGGACCAGGCCAGCTTGGCCAGGTACTTGAACGACTTCCCGGTCAGTCTGACCGGGAAGCCGTCGATTCGCACCAGGTACCGATCAGCCTCGTAGCTGCCATCGATTTCGATCATCCGAGGCTGCTGACAAAAAGGCGACCGGAGATCAAGAGTAGCTGACTGCATATCAACCTCCTCTTTAAGGTTATTGATTATGTCGCTAATATGCTTTGACTTAGAGTCGCTGCCAAACAAGTCGACAAAGCGCTGCTCGGACTGTCGGCCGAGATCTTCGAGAGTTTCTATTCCGGCCGCGCGAAGGGCAAGAAAGTCGCACCGCCTCAGTGCGTCCCCGAGACGCCGGTGAATCTCCTGATACTCCGGCGGCAGGCCGAACCGGAGTGAGAAGGCCAGCTCGGAAAGAAGCCGAGGGCGATCCGATTCGCGGTCGCTCGTGGCGATCAGGCGACCGAGTGCCGAGACCAAATGCGCCGCGGTCCGCCCCAGGTACTGAATCTGCCCCAGGTGCAGGTGGAAACGCTCCTCGAGTCTCTGCACCGGTGTCAGGCAGCGCCACTGGTCGAGCAGCAGCGCCGACTTGAGTGTCGCTGCCGCGCGATACGACAGAGGGCGATGGCGATAGTCCTCCGGCAGGAGCGGCACCGCTTCCTCGACCGAATGATCGAACCGGCGATAGAGCATACGCACCGGCACGTTGTTACTCTGCTCGTAACTGGACAGAATCGCCGGCGGGAGCGCCCACTCGCGCGAGCTGAGCGCCAGGCAGAGCCACCCGAACGGCGTCTCCGGCTGGTTGTGATCATTGAGAAGCCGCCGCAAGTGTTCCGTGACCGCGACCGACAGCCCAGCGGTGACCGCCGCCGAAGCAACCGGTGTGGCGGCCGGCGCGCCGTCATCTCCCCTCTCGACGAATCCCTGATCTATAAGGCGGACAATCGCGGCCGCAAAGTCGGGCGACGCTCCCGTTGACTTGCCGCCTGTGTCACCTAACCGGGAATAGAGAGTGTGCGAGAACACTCGCGACAAATCGTCTTCGCTGTGCGCCAGGCCACAGACAATCATGTGCAGGACCCAGTCATCGGTCGGCAGACTGCTCCATGCGGACTGGATCGGGCACGATGCAGTCGGAGCGATATAGGCATTCCAAAGCACGTCACTGTCGAACGCCGATTCGGCCATCAGCACCGCGCGACCCGGCTGCTCGCTGCCGAAACCGAGCCTCCCGGCCCGGCCAGTCATGTTGTCGAACTCGGCGCGGCTGATCGGGACCAACTCGGGACGCGAGTCGTAAGCGCCCGACGCGTACTTGACGGTTTCGAGATAGACATAATCGGCAGGCAGGTTCACGCCCAGCGCCAGGGTGGTCGTGGCGCACAGGACTGATATCTCCCCCGAACAAAATGCCTGCTCGACTGTCGCCCGCTGACGCGATGACAGGTCGGAATTGTGGAAAGCCACACCGTGACCAAGCGCCTGGCTGAGCGACCGGAGCAAAAATGACGGCTCATCGTCGGTCAGTTGCGCGAGCGCCTGCCGAGCCGGCGGCCGTCCCAACGACGCCGCGAGTTTGAGCGCGAGGTTCACCGTATCGGTGCGCGATTTGAGAAAGATCAGGGTCTGCCCATTGTCGGATTTGATCCTCTCGGCCAGCGACTGGGCTATCTGGTCGGGATCATCATGAGGGCTCATCCCGACAAACGGCTCGGAACCATCGCGGCCATCATTGTAGGTCCGGTACGTAAGCGTGCCGTTGGCAGCGACTCCGCGGATGAGTTCGCGCGGACGGACGGTCTCTTCGACAATCACCGCGCCAAGCCAATCCGCCAGCGGCTCGATTCGCTGCTCCACCAGCACCGCCGACAGCCCGACAATTCCCGGCCTGTACTCGGAGGCCACGATCCGAGTGAGCAGCCGTTCCAGCACCGCGCCGCGCCCCGGCTCGGCAATCGTCTGAATTTCGTCCACCACCACCAGGCCGATATTGCGCAGGAGATCGAGTCGCCCGGCGAGAGCCAGATCGAATTTCTCGACAATCGCGAGTGCGATGTGATATTGCCCACGCAGAAACGGCTCATCGTTTTCCGGATGATCGCCGGTAAGAATAAGACACCTGATCCCAAGCGGCGCGTAGGTTTGCTGAAACAACCGGTACTTTTCCTCGGCCAGCGAGCGAAGCGGGAAGACCATTACCACTCGTCGCTGCTCAGCCAGTGCCCGAGCGGCGGCCAGTTCCGCACAAAAAGATTTCCCCGCCGATGTCGGCGCGGCAATGATCATGTTGGGGCGTTTCGTGTCCGGCGAAAGAGTGTCCAGCAGACCCTGGCGGATCGCCCGACGCTGCACCGGCAGGAGCGTATCACCCTGGCGCTTTCGCCAGGCGTCGATTATCCGCTCCGAAATGCCGTATCGTTTCAAATCGGCCAATTGCATCAGTCTTCCTCCCTGCCGGGATCCACCATTCCACCTCAGGCCAGACAACTCTCAAACCCGCACGATGGGCAGGCGCAGCATCGTCCCTGGCGGATCATACCTCCGGAGCAGTCCGGGCAGGTTTCGACATTCTGGTAAGCGTAGTTGTCGCTGTCGCTGAACTGGTAGAGATCGACAGTCGGGAACGGGTGCAGATTGTCGAAATCAATCTCGCTTGCCAGCGGCGCGGTGACTATGGGAAACAGGCCGACCTGGGTTGCGGTCGGGAATTGATCGAGGAGCATATTGGTTTTCACATGGCCTCCTGGCCTAAAGGGTTCATATTGGCTTGATCGGAAAATACTGCACATTTGTGCAGGTGTCAAGAGGAAAAATGAGAAATTTCGAGGCGGGGAACAGCTAAAATTCTAACCTACGGTCCGTCAAGAAGATAGACTGTCCGACCGGCTCACCCTTCGAGTGGGGTTGGAGCCGCAGGGCGGAACCTCGCCACGGCGAGCAAGCGCTTCAATCCCGTCATGCTGGTGCCCCAAGGTTTCGGGAGTATTGAAAGATCACATGGCGTGTTTGTTGGCCGGGTAGTCCGCCGCGGCGGGGCCCGGCAGCACGAAGTGCGAAACTTCACGAATCCAAACCAAACAAGCTGTCTCAAAACCTCGATCTGTTGCGTCGGGTCTTGCTTCGAGCCCGACTCGCTCCGCGGGTCGGGCTCGAAGTGGGACCTGGCGCCGATTGGTGGTGGACGAGGACGTCCATTACCCACCCGGGAGGAGCGGCGGCAGGTCTCAGTCCGGGCCCTCTTCTATCGGGTCCGGACAAGGACCCGGGATCAAGTCCGGGGCAGGCTCTGCTGCAACGACTTTAGACTTCTGAGAGAGCATTCAAAGAGTGGATTACCTATTCGCCGGATACAAAGAAAAACGCCCGGCACGAAGCCGGGCGCCTGGCGATCTTACCTCTTGAATGTTCTATTGCTTAATAACGAAATCTACTTTGTATGTCACCCACATCGCTACTGGACGTCCGTTCTGAATGGCCGGCTTGAATTTGTTCTTCGGTGCGGACTTCAGGGCAGCATCGTCGAGAAGCGGCGTCCCCGACGACTTGTAAACCGCCGCATCCTTGACCGAACCGTCTTTGCCAACCAGAGCTTTTATCCAGACCCTCCCCTCCAGGCCGGCGTCCTTGGCCAGGCGCGGATACTCCGGCATCTCTTCGTAGATCATCTCGGCCGGTACCTCTACCGGCACGAACTCGTCCATTGACGGCAGGTAGTCTTCCTCGGCGATATCGACCACGATATCCTGCGAGGAACCGTCGGACACAATATCCGGCGCCACGATGTCCGCCATCTCTTCACGAGTGGCCAGCACGACATCTTCGTCCATGACCTCGTCGTCAGCTACCGGAGTCGGGATACCAACTTTAGGTGCCGCTACGTTAGGCTGGTTGACCTGGACCTGCGGCGGTTTCTTGGCCAGGGTCGGCGGCGGGCCGAGGTCGGCCACAGTCGTGATCCTGACCGGCTCCGTGTTGATTGCTTCCTCGCCGCCCATCTGCTGAATCAGCCAGGCGACAACGAGAATGAGCAGTATGAACGTAGTCGTGGCCAGCGTCCCAAACATGAAATTGCGCTGGTACTTCGCCTTCAGTTCATAGGCTCCGTACGGTGAATACAGGGCCGATTCATTACTTGCCATATACCATCACCTCTACTTCTTATACCGCGTCGGCCGCCTGCCGGTTTGCGCTACCTGAGATCACCGCTGGCCAGAGCCGCCTGCTCGGCAAAACTCTGAATGCGGTCATCTCGTTCGACCCACTCACCAATGGCGTACCGGTAAGAGAACTTACCATCCGCCTCAGTCAGCTCGTTCACCTTCTTGTTCAGTTGCTGGGCCAGGCCGGCGTTCCAGCCCCGCTCCAGATAGTCGATTTCGTCAAGGATATTGACCATATCCTCGTACCTGGCCTTTCGGTTAATCAGCACCAGCGTGTTCAGCTTGGGATTCTCCCGGTTGAGGCTAATCAACAGCGTCCGGAGGCTGTCGGAATTCAGTCGGTACAGCACCGTGTCCGGCTTGTTTGGATCCGACGGCAGCAGCTTTGGAGGGTTGCTCTCCTTGGCGGTGCCGATGTGCCACCAATACCGGCTGAGGGAATCGACCCGAATGGTCAGAAGATTCGATTCCTTGATCTCCAGCGTGTCGACCATCTCCTCCGGCTTGGGCAGGTTGATCTCCATCGCCTGAGGCATCGAGAACACCGTGGTGACCATATAGAAAATCAGCAGCAGAAAGGCGATATCGACCATCGGCGTCATATCAATACGGATTGCCAGTCTCCGTTTCGGACGGCGCAGGCCTTTCTTATGACCCTTTGCTGCTCTTTCGACGACTTCGCCTGCCATTTATTCTCACGCTCCCTTCGACGGCACCGCGATGTCGCGCTCAGGGAATACCGTCAGGTTAACGATCACACTTACCTTGCGCCCTGCGACGATCAGCTTTCCACCTCGTGGTCAGTGATTATCAGGAAACGGTTCAGTTGGTTTTCCTGCATCTGTTTCATGATATCCTGCATCAATCCAAAATTCGCCTTGTGGTCGGCTTTCACCACTACCAGGGCGCGGAACTGCTCGCCGCGGGCGCGCAACAACTCGGGGGCAACGTTGTATATGTCGACTTTGCGCACGATGCGCCCCTTGGTCGTTATCAACTGACCCTCGATTTCCACCTCAACTTCCTTGACGAAATCGACATAGACCGAGTCGTCCTTGGTGACGGTCAGGTTGATGATGTCTTTGTCGGGAAGCTCGATCTGGGAGTGCGACTCCGGCAGATCGACCGCGCGCGCTTCCGGTGGTTTGAACGTGGTGGTCGCCATGTAGAATATCAGCAAGAGAAAGGCGATATCCACCATCGGCGTCATGTCAATCCGGATGGAAATCCGGCGTTTTTTCTTAATAGCCATGGTTGCCTGCACTTCCGTTAGGACTTGGCCTCTTTCGCCTTGAGCAACTGGATCACCTCGAACGTGGCCTCGTCGGTCGTGTAGTTAAACGCGTCTACTTTGTTAACAAAGAAATTATAGAAGAAGATTCCGAGAATACCTGAGATCAGTCCGCCGGCCGTATTGACCAGCGCCTCGGAAATACCGACTGCCAACTGGGTGGCGTCAATCACACCGCCCTCGACATTACCGGTCGCCGCAAAAGCGCGGATCATGCCGATCGTGGTGCCGAGCAGGCCGACCATGGTGGCGATAGACGCGATTGTAGAGAGAGCGATCAGGTTGCGTTCCAGTAGCGGACCTTCGAGGGCGTTGGCCTCTTCGATGGCTGTCTGAGTTAACGTGATCTTCTTTTCGGCGTCGATGCCGTTATTGTCTTTGACTTCGCGATACCGCTCGATACCGGCTCGAAGTACGTTGGCGGTCGTGCCGCGCTGTTTGTCACAGGCCGCCAGGGCGCCGTCGTAATCGTTGTTCTGCAGGAGCGTGATCAGCTTCTTGAAGAACACCTGGACGGAACTTTTCCCCTTGGCCACAGCGTAAAGGGAAAAGTACCGCTCGATCACGAACACGAGGAGCATGATCAGAATCATGATCAGCACGACAACCAGGGGTCCGCCCTGGTAGATCGAGTGGATGATCGGCGACTCCGACGTTCTGAATACGCCATAAAAAAGCCCAAAGCCGATGGCGAACGCCACGACGGCGTTCAGTGTGACGAATAGCGTCTGTTTAACCACTTCTTCAAATCCTCCGAACAATAGTGCAATTAGATTTCAATTCCTTTGACCGCCACGACTATCGAGGCAGCCAGCGCCACGAATATCCCCCACGACAGGGTGTTGAACACCGCGCCTATGCCATAGCTTCCGCCCAGGCTGGCGAATGTCCTCTCGGCATCGAAACCGTAGCTCGAACCGAAAAAGGACAATATGACAACAACCAGGAGCAGCAGGAGGGGGATCCAGTTAAGGCGCAGGTTTTTCTTCAACATGACGGCGATGTCATCCGGCTTTCCCTTCAGCCCAAAGAGGCTGTAGAGATTCATGATGGGGATGGCCAGACACGACAACGTGAAAACGAGCATCAGTAGTCCCGAGAGCATCAGGATGAACCCTGACGAAAACACCGCCCCGCCGACTGAGCCGAGCGAACCGAACATCCCGAGGCCGGAAAGCCGCGTGAACACTTTGTGCGTCTTAGCACGAGCGGCGTGACCGGTGATGATTTCCTCGTTGGCCCGCTGGCCGGGGCGGGTGGCTGTCACACCGCCGGTCGTACCGGAAGTCTGAGACGCACCGCCCTGGGATGTCGACACACCGGCGGCGGGTGTATCCGCTACCACGGTGTAGGCCGAGTACCAGGGGAGAAAAAGGGCCAGTAGCATGATGACCGAGGCGATCGCCAGAACCAGGCGCTCACCGGAGCCGACACGCTCTTCGAGCAGTTTGCAGTCATCGCGGAGCGTATCTCTGGATTCGCGCCGTTTGCGCACGGCGTCCACGAGCCTGACCTTCTCGGCGTCGTTTGAGAACAGGTCTTTCGGAGTGCCGGGGAATACCTCGAATCCGATATAGCGATATCGCTCCTGATCGGTTATCCTCGATCCTCCAGGGCTTATTTTTTCCCCATCTGCCATTCAAACACCTAACATCTTCGCGTTGTAATCAATTGAATTCGAATTGGGTATCGTCGGCGCCCTTCCTGGCCTCAGCGTTGTTAGGGTCACACTTCAAGACGCGGCCGTACCATTCAAAGGCGTTCTTGTAATCGCTGTTCGCGTCGGCGGTGCCGGCCACCGCCCGAAGGTGGTACGCCTGGGCGATCCAGGTCATGAGCGCGACATCCGTGCACGGCCCCTTGGCGGAGAGACACTCCTGCGCCTGCAGCATGTATTTGAGGGTCTTGCTCAGATCCTTCCCGCAGATACTGCCGGTGAAATAAGCGAAACCGATCGACTTTTTGGCCTGACAATTGTTCGGGTCCAGCGCCAGCACCCGCTCGCAGGCGGCCACACCGTTGGCGCAGTCCTGAAGCTGGTACAGGTAAGTGTTGGCCAGGCGCTCGTAAGTGGAGGTATCGTTGGGCATGAAATTCAGATACTGCTTCATGTAATCTACCGCCACCTGATAGTAGTTGAGCGACGGGTTCGTGAACGTATCGACGACACTGCCAGCGGCAGCCTGGTCCTCTTCAAGCAAACCCTCGTCGTCCATAGCCCCGGACTCATCTCCGGCGATGCGCAAGGCACAGAGCGACGCGTTCTTGAGAATGGTGGCCGAGGCGCTGTCGACACCGGCGGCTTTGCGGAGCTCGTAGTAATGCATCGCCTCGCCGTAGCGTTCGAGCGTATGCAGCGCTACCGCCAGGTTCTGCAGTACGCGCGGCTGGTTAGCGTCGGCGTCAAGCGATTTGCGGTAGTATCCGACCGCTTCCGAGTACCGCTTGGGCTGGCTGTAGAAGTAGCAATCCCCAAGAATCTTGTAGAGTTCCGCCTGGTCGACACGCGAGGCATTGTCGTCTTGTGACGCCGCCCATGCCTCGTGTTTCTCCATCAGCTCAGCAGCGCGGTCATACTGCTTGACCCCCCAGAGTGCCTTGCCGTAGTGGAAGTAGATATCACGCGGCTCGTAGGGAATGGCCAGGACCTTCTCAAAGTACGGCAGCGCCTCTTCATAGCGGAAGATGTTGGCATACGCCATAGCTGTTTCGAAAAACGCCCGCACGGTGGTAGAATCGGGCTGGACATTGGCCAACTGGATATAGCGCTCGTACGACCCTATCGCGTCGGCAAAGCGCTGGAGGCGGTCTTCGCGAACGCGTGACGATAACCCCGCTTTGAAGTAGATACCGCCGGCCCGGTTCCAAGCGGGCGCGAATGTCGAGTCGCGCGACAACACGATACGGAGCTTATCTATTGCACAGGTGTAATCTTTGTTCTCGAGACAGGCCTCAGCCCAGTGGAAGTATACCTCGGTTCCGGCCGTATCCAGAGCATGGGCGATTTCGTACTCGCTTACCGCCAGCGCCGGTACACCCTGGTAAAAGTTGACATCACCCAGAGCGATGTGGTACTCCGCCCGAGTGGAATCGGCGGCCACCGCGCGCCGCAGTGAGCGATCCGCCTCCTGGTATTCCTTGCGCGCCATGAACACCAGGCCCATACCGTACTCGAAACGGTCTTTCATTTCGCGGGCTTTTTTCAAGCCTTCCGCGAAAGACTTCTGGGCGCCATCGAGGTCTTCAACCTGGAGCTGGCACTGTCCGAGATAGAAAAGCGATTCGTAGTGCTTCTTCTTTTTCTCCACCGCCGATTGAAAGTATCCGAGGGCCTTTCGGAAATCACCTCGGCGACACGAGATCAAGCCGAGCACATGGTAGTTGTAATGGTAGGTCGGATCGGTCTGGATAGCTTTTTCGATATGAGCAACAGCGGCCGCCGTATCACCGGCGTCGAGGGCCGCCTGCGCATTCTGGTCGAGAGTCTCAGCCGAGGCCCCCGTGGGGAGCACTATCGAGGCCGCCGCCAACCACAATGCTGCTGCTAAGATGTTCTGTCTCAATGCCTTCTCTTCATTCCCGTCTTACACAAGACGACTAAATTATGGTATTGTCCTCTATTGTCAAGCCCTAATTTCCATCGCGACGATACGATGTACCTACTTTCCGTGGAGTGACCTCCGAACCAAGAAACCGCCAGAGCCGCCAGATGAAGTACATGAGGGCCGCCGAGGCAATTACCAGCCGACTGATATCGGAGAGTACTGCTTCGAAACCCAACTCGATATAGGCGCCACTGGCCAGAATCAAAACACCGGAGATCAGGTTCATAAGTCGAGTCGCGACCACCATGGCCGCCTCCTTTCTTTTATACTACCGGCGGCATACGAATTTCTTCCTAAGACCGCCCATAACAGGCACTTCCGCCGATGACCGCAATAAAGATGGACAACCCCGGTGCCGGATAAGAAATCCCGTGGTAAGTCGCTGTTGGACAGGGCCTGGAATCACGGCCTACAAGCGGGCTTCGTACATTTGAACTGAGTGAGCGCAGTATCTGCGCCCCGGAAGGAAGGCCATCCGCAGATGGTGGTTGTCTACGGAATCGGGCGGTCGCGGTAGGTGATTGCGCGCGGACCTGGTTCGCCCCACCTGAACCAGACGCGGACACTGTCGGCCGAGGGATATACCATCCGGGCAAGATCTGTCCAGGGTCTCGTCTGTCCGGCGAAGTCAAGAGCTGGGAAGAACCGCCGGTCGTGAGAGAGTCGATTGAGTAAACTCCGGATTTTCCAGTTAGAGTTCCCGATCCGCTCTATCACCCCTGTTCCCAACGTATCGACCTCGAGAGCAAATACAACCGTTTCTGCTAAACTCATGCGATGAACAGAATCCGCGATAGCTCCCGACCAGTCGCGCTTGGGTACGGGGGGCATTAGCTCGCCGATCGTATCCGGCAGGAGTCGGATTCTCAATCGGTCCCAAATTGGCAACGATTCGGCAGACTCGAACGAGACGGCTTTGGTCGGGTAAGCGGCGTTGGGCAGCAGCGCCACTACAAGGTAATTCGTGGACGGAACCGCGCGGCTCTTCACGCGCATCGGCTCGTATTCGCCCCAGTCTATCGCTGCTCGTATCTGCTCGGTGAATGCCGGGGAGGTGGACCTCACAAGCTCGACAGCAGTGACCTCGCCCAGGGTATCCAGATCGACACGGAAGAACTTGTACTCGTATTGAAACCAGTCGGACAACGGATCGATCTCAAAATTATACGACGGAAAGCTCCTCAGGCGGGCGGGCTGGATTCCCAACGTCTCGAAAGCAGCCCAATAGTGCTCACTTTTGTCTACCTCGGGGCGAACGCCGACCGGAAAGTGCACTATTGGCTTGGGACCCACGTCGCCAATCTGCACTGCGACCCTCAAGGTCATCGCCGACACAGTATCGTTGTTCCGACCCGGTTCGAATCGGAAACCGCTCAGGTACAGCGCATAAAAATCCGCGACCGGTTGATCGGCCGGCGACTCGGCCGCTACACCTATCACCCTACCCTTATGGTCAATCGACAGCAGAACCGGAATGATACGCTCCGCACCGGTAATCGCGGACGTGTCCCCCGCCCAGGTTTTGGCCGCCACCGGGTACGGCAGGCTGATGCCGTAATGCGACGGGCGAGGTCCAAGTGTCGTCTCTCTTTCGACCAGCGAGATCCACGGACTGCCGCAGCCGGCCCAGAGTGCGGCGAACAGCAGCAACGTCAGCAGAACATAAGCGCAACGTGACATAGAGCCGTTTCACTCACTATCCGGTTGCAGTAGACGTTTGACCCGGTTATCCTTGAATCGATTCTGGAACAAGGACAGACAGACAGTGCCCGACCATCGCCAGCTCTCAAGAAATATCTGGACCTCGTGGGTGGGGTACGCGCTCCGCATTGTCATCAGCTTCCTGTTCGTTCCATATATCACAGCGACCCTCGGCGATGCCCGTTACGGCGTCTGGGTGCTGGTCTTTCAGACTATCAACTACTTCGTCCTGCTCGATTTCGGTCTTGAGAAAGCGCTGCTTCGGTTCATATCGAAATATCTCGGCACGGGCCAGTTCGGGCAAATCAACAAAGTCCTTGGTGCCACCTTCCGGCTTTATCTGTTCGCCGGTTCGCTAATCATAGTTGGCTCGTGGCTCGCGGCAACCTTTTTGTTCGACTTCTTCAGAATCGGTGATCCGTCGCTGCTGTCAGAGGGTAAGACGGCCCTGGTGATTATCGGCGTTTACATGGGGATGCGTTTCTATCTACTCCCGTTTGCAGGGTCGCTCGGCGGCTTCCAGCGCTTCGACATATCGAACCTGCTGCACATGCTCGAAGATCTGTTGCGCACGCTGATAATGGTGGCACTTCTGGCATCGGGGTACGGCCTGGTCCCTCTGGCTGTCGCCATACTTGGCATGAGCACACTCAAACAGATCGCCGCCATCATCTGGCTTAAGCGCCTCTACCCTCAAGTCAGGATTTTCCGGTCGACCTCAGACAGGACTACCACCCGCGAATTGCTGGATTACTCCAGGGTCACGTTCGGCATCACGCTCGCCTGGCTGGTGATATTCAACACTGATGCAGTCCTGCTCGGACTTCTGTCGTCCGCCGCCGCGGCCGGAGTTTATGCCCCGGGGGCGCAACTGATGCTTTATCTCCGCAACGCTGTTAACGTGATCGCTTCGCCCCTGACCACAAGAGTTTCGGAGCTCGAAAGCCACGGCGACCTGGATGGTATTCGCCGAATCTACCTCAAAGGTCTCGCGTATACATCGTATCTGTCATTCTTCATGACCGTCGGAGTGGTGGTCTACGCCCGCCCGTTCGTGATGCTCTGGCTGCCGCCCGAGTTCGAGGCCTCCTCCGAAGTCATGCGAATTCTGGCGATCGGCTCGGCGTTCTTTGTTCCCCAGATCATTGGCAACGCCGTGCTTTTTGGAATTGATCGTCACGGGCTCATACTACAAGTTCTGGTTGTGGAGAGCGTGACCAAAATTGCATTCTCTCTCTTGCTGATTCCCAAATACGGACTGATCGGTATGGCCTGCGCTGCGGCCCTGCCCCAACTCGTACTATACCTGACTATGTACCCGATACTGATCAGCCGCGCGCTGGGCCTGTCAGTGATCCATATTCTCATGTCCGGCGTTCGCTCAGGATTCCTGGCGATGTTCGCCACACTGCCGGTGGCGGTGCTTATTCGCACAATTGTTCCACCCTTCTCGTGGGGAGCGTTTATCATAAATGTATTGACAGTATCGCTGGCAGCGAGTGTGGGTGGGTGGTTTGTGCTTGCGCCTTCGGATCGCGCGCGGATTAAGAACCAAATTCGCCGGGACAGCCACGCCACCTGAGGTCGTGTCTACACTTTCACCTTTCGCTTGCCCGGCCCCGACATTTGCCCTACCATGCGGCCTAACATTCTCCCTTTTCGGAAAGGACTGAATTTCGTGGAACGCAAGACCAAGACCTCCCGCCACAAGATGTCAGTGCAGGATCTGTTTCGCCTGAGACTTGTCACCGGGCTGGCACTGTCGCCCGACGAAAAGAGAATCGCATACTGCGTAGAACGCATCGACGAGAAGTCCAACAAGTACTTCCAGAATATATTTATGCTCGACATCGCCTCGGGCACGTCGACCCAGTTCACCCACGGCGACCATAGCGACGGCCAGCCGGTGTGGTCACACGACGGCAGCCGTATCGCCTTCGTATCGACCCGCGACAAGAAAACCGGCATCTACGTGATGCCGTCGGCGGGCGGGGCTGAGAAACGGTTGCTCGAAATAGAGGGATCGGTGGGATCGCTGCAATGGACCCCTGACGGCCGCCACCTGGTGTTCGCCCTTCGCTACAAAGACTCGCATTTCATCGAGGATGAAAAGAAGAAGGCCGAAGCTCCGGTCTTCAGACACATCACCCGCCTGTATTACCGCCTCGACGGTGAGGGGTTTCTTCCTAAGGATCGATATCAGGTGTACGTCCTGGGGGTAGCCGACGCTAAACCAAGAAAGCTGACCTCAGGCGCTCGTGACAATCACTCTCCCAACGTGTCACGCGATGGCCGTTGGGTGGCCTTCGTGTCAAACCGGTCGAAGAATCCTGACCTTGACATGCTCCGTGATGATCTCTTCATGATTCCTCTAGGAGGCGGCAGGGAACGGCGGGTTCCTACTCCGCCGGGACCAATTAGTTCGCCTCGCTTCTCACCCGACGGTCGCAGGATCGCTTATATCGGCCACGACAACCCGGACGATGCCTGGGGAGTCACTAATCTCCACGTGTGGATGGTCGGTGTGAACGGCAGACCGGCGGCGCACGATTTGATGCCGATGTTCGACCGGATGGCGATTGATCAAACCATTCATGATACCGGCGATCTCCACGGAGAGAACCCGCTTTACTGGTCTGCTGATTCCAAACAACTGTACTTCCACAGTTCCGACACCGGCGCCAACAATCTCTTCTCGGTTCCGGCGCGCGGCGGAAAACCGACTCGGATTTACCGGGGTGACTGCCACATCAAAGGTTTCTCTATAGCGGGGAGGGCGCGTGTCGCCGCGGCCTTGCATGCTGACCTGAAGAACCCCGGAGACATAGTGGTCTGCCCGCTGAAATACGGCGCCGAGAAACAGGCGCGACGGCTAACCGATATGAATCCGTTCCTGCGGTCGGATATCCAGCCCAGCGCGATGCGCGAAGTCTGGTTTAAATCGTTCGACGGTACCGAGGTACAGGGCTGGCTCGTACTTCCGCCCGGATTCAAGCGCAGCCGCCGCTATCCCGCGATCCTCGAGATTCACGGCGGCCCCCGCACCGAGTACGGCTACACATTCTTTCACGAGATGCAGTACCTCGCAGCTTCAGGATATGTTGTCCTGTACACCAATCCAAGAGGGGGCTCGGGCCGGGGCGAGATGTGGGCCGACGCGATCGCCGGCGGCTGGGGCGATCTCGACTACAAAGACTGCATGGCCGCAGCCGACTGGCTGGAACGCCAGAGTTTCGTGGATCCCAAACGTCTTGGACTTACAGGCGGATCCTACGGCGGGTATATGACCAACTGGATTATCGGCCACACCCATCGGTTCAAAGCGGCCGTGACCCAACGGTCCGTGGTGGAACTAAAGTCGTTCTTCGGGTCCTCAGACATCGGCTACGAGCTCGAAAGGGAATTCGCAGGCCGTCCGTGGACCAATCCCGAAAACTACGAAAAGTGCTCGCCTATAACCTACTTCCGTCATGTGAAGACACCGGTGCTGATTCTCCACAACGAACAGGATTTGCGCTGCAACATCGAGCAGGCGGAGCAGATGTACACCATGCTGAAAGTTCTTGGCAAGACTGTCGAAATGGTCAGATTCCCGGAGGAACCGCACGGTCTTTCGCGGCACGGGCGGCCGGATCGCCGAGCGGCAAGACTGGAATGGATAAGGAGATGGTTTGACGCATACCTGAAAAGGTGAAAAGGGAGTGTGCGGTCAGACCCGGCAGCACGCCAACTCTGCCAGGACGAATCGGGATTAGCTCTGCGCCTCTTTGCGCTTCTTACCTAACCAGTTGTTCTGAAGATACTGTTCCCCCTCCTCCCAAGTACGGAAGGTCTGTGAGACCTTCTTCGTTCCGCCCTTGACGAACATCTCGTTCAGCTGTCGGAATGTGCTTACGTTGTTGATGATGTAGATCGACAAGGCCACGCCGTTTTCTCTCGACCAGGCCATGTGCCTGCCGATAACCGTGGTGACCTCGTTCCGCGAGGTCTTCCAGTTCGTCAAATCGACAATCTTGGCCCAAGGACGGCCAAGCAGCGGCGCCGCTTCCCGCTTGAAATCTTCATGATACTGGCGGGCCGTATCGGCCTGCCACTGTCCGTAGACCTTAACGTAGACGACGGCGTTTTCTTCGTCTACATCTATGCTGTATTCCATGCTCCAACTGGTCATGGCTTCCTCTTGTCGGCCTTCGAATGGCCAGCTAGTTTTTTTGTTCTTGTGGCGAGGTTCCTTCCTGACGCTGAACCTCGTTGTTTTGTCAAATGGTCGCTGTCTGAATTGTGAGAAAAAGCCTCAACCCAGGGCTGTCAGCACCCATGTTATTATACACGTATCCCCCGCAAAGGCAAGACAAAAAAATGTGGTGTACGACCGATTCGACAGCACCGCCAGCCGCCGGGGCGATCAAAGTCGCCCCGGAACCGGTTTGAGTGACCAGCAATAAAGCCTGGGAGGTTCAGAGTACCAGGTCGATTCCAACCGAGATGGTCCGCGGAACCGGACTAAAGTACAAAACCTCTTCGTAATTGGCGTCGAATACATTGCTGATTCGACCAAAAACCCCAATCCCTGGTTTGAAGCGATACTGCCCGGCCAGGTTGACCGTAGTATATCCGTGCAAAATGACTCGTACGGGCGGCCAGGGCGCGTAATCTGTGTCCTCCCGCTTACCAGTGTAGATGCCCTCCGCGTGGAACTCAAGAGACTGCGTGAGTAGCTGATCCACCTGCACGGCGGCTTTGTTTCCGGGTCGGCGAACTAGCGCCAGATTTGATTGGCGATCACGGGCATTGGTATACGTGTAGTCACACCGAATCCTGGTCGAACCAAAGTCAACTTCAGCAAAGGATTCGACACCCCGAGTGCGGGCCTTGGCCACGTTTGCCATCCGTCCTGTCACGGCCCCAAACTGAATGAGATTGTCAAAGCTCGTGTGGAAGTAGGTCGCACCGAGGGCGAGTCGATTGTCCAACAGGCGTACCTCCAGGCCGAATTCGCCTCCTCGGGTGCGCTCAGGACGCAACGCCCGGTTGCCGGTGGTCGGGTCATAAATCTGAAATAGCGCGGGCGCTTTGAAGCCGGTGCTGTAAGCCGCCCGACATTTCATCCCCAGCGCATCGATTAGGAATGCTCCTGCCAGACGATAGGTTGCCTTAGTTCCAAAAGTGTCGTGGTCATCGTAACGCCAACCTGCGTTAGCGAACAAGCGCTGGCCAAGGTTGAACTCGCCCTGACCGTAAACGGCAGATGTTCGCGCGGCTGCGCCTTCGATTCGACTTTCATAGTCCCCCCACAGGCTGCCGAAAAAGAGCGCCTGATCAAGCCGATCTTCTTCCGTCTCCAGCCCCAGCGAGAACCGCTGCGACTCACCCCACATGACTGTTGATTGCCAGTCGAACTTAGTGCGTCGCCCGTCGTAACGCGTGTCATTCGTGTCGCCCGGATGTTTGCCGTCGACCCGATCGACAGTCGACCGCTCGTAATCGGTCAGGTAGGTTCCGAACCGCTGGGTCCAGCGCCCTGCCTGGATATCGTGGCCGAAACAGGCAGAGAGGAATCGTTCCTTTGAGTTCATGGTGTAGTTGGGATCGTCGAGCGCGCCGTAGCTCTGATCGAGGTCGGTGTCGCTGTCGGCCATACGCCCTACCAACCGTAATTGGGTTTTTGTCGACGGACGGTACGCCAGAGCTGCTGTGACTGTGGTATTGTCGAAACCGTCATCTTCCAGATCGCCGTTTCCCGACGTGGCGGAAACACCATCCGTGCTACGCCGGGACAGTTCCATTGAGTAGTCATGTCTCTCAGTTCCGGCGTGCACCCATAATCTCTCGGCATGGCTGTTCAGCGAACCACCTTCCACCGACAGGCCCACCTGCGGTCGCCCCAAACCTGTGCGAGTGAAGATCTGAATCACCCCGCCCATGGCGTCCGACCCGTACAGCACGCTCTGCGGCCCGCGCAGGATTTCGATCCGGTCTATGTTGTCGAGAGCGAGTGTCGCGAGATTGACGGCGTTGCTTGGCGACGACGGGTCGTTGATCTTGACCCCGTCGATGAGCATCTGCACGTGTTCCGAGTTGGTGCCGCGCATGAAAATCGCGGTCTGCTGTCCCGGGCCGCCCGCCTGCACAACATTCAGGCCGGGGACAGATCGCAGTATCTCGGTGACATTACCGGCCTGGGAACGCCGGATGTCGTCGGCAGTAATAACCGTGATAGAACTGGCGATCTGCCTTACCGGTGTGGCCAGACGGTTGGCGGATACCACAATGGAATCGTCAAGATGATAGGGGTTGAACTCCCCGCCCGAGCGTTCCTGCGCCCGGGGTCCCGTCGCCCCCGCGGCCAGCAGGATGCCCGCAATGAAAATGCGCCGCATAGCAGCCTCCTTGTGAAGCCGGCTCGGCGCGAGACACCTTTCCTGACAGCCCGCGCTGCCGGCGATGCAACGATGTGATGTTTCGGCAGGTTTCCTGGCTTGGGCTTCGATCCTCCACGCGGCGCCTTCCCCGTCCACCGGGACGAGTGGCCGATTGCCACCGGAGTAGCCGTTACAGTAGCGGGGCTGCGACGGACTTGCACCGTCTTCCCTATTATCCGCCCACTGCGGGCAGCACCGAAACGATTTCTGATATTATACGCGCCGATTTGGAGAGTTGTCAAGCAAGAGAGTGATTTGTACCCACCAAATGGGTGGGATGTTCTCGGGGGCGGTCCGCCGCAGGCGGATCCTCGTCTGCGTGGGCGGCGGACCTCTCCGTCTGGGTGGGCGGCAGACGTCCTCGTCTGCCCCCGTCGTGTCTTCACTCAGGCGTCTTGACCGGGCAGACCGGGAGGTCTGCCGTGCACACGTCTCTGCCGCGCACAGGTATAGTTGATGAGAATGTCCACGACATACGGAATTACTGTTCGACAGGCTTAGGGTGACCTAGGGAACGGTAGGGCAGAATCCATGGATTGTTCGCGTCAGCGAGCAATCAGCGATTCTGCCATCTGCGGCGGGTCGCCCGCGTAAGCGCGCGACCGGTGATTCCGCCGACCATGGCGGGTTCGAAGCGGACCCGCCCTACTTCAGAATCACGAACTTCCCGATCTGCGTTCGCGTCGGTGATTCGACCACCCAGTAGTAAAGGCCGGATTCCACCGCAAGGCCGGAGCGGCTTACCAGATTCCACCAGTCGTGCATCGATTCGGGACCGCCGTCAGGGAAGTCGTGATCGATCGAGCCCACTAAGTCACCGTCAAGCGTGAAAATGCTGATCTTGCAGACGCGCGGCAGATTGCTGAAGTGGATGAGGCGGGCGCGGTCAGGAATGATCGTCCTCTTGCGATTCTCGTAGCCTAACTCGTGATAATGGGCGTCGACACGGTACGGGTTCGGATAGACGATGACATCGAGGTTCTGCTCTTCCACTATATTAGATGATGTTTGGGCGTAGACCTCGGTAATGTTGTTCAGAGGATTCGTCTCATCCGGAGGTAGATTGCCTCTGCCCCCGGCGTAGCCGAAATCAAAGACCGTCACGCTGACAAAGTAAGGGACAGTCGGCAGAAGATTATCGATGATGTACTCGTACTCGTAGAATTTCGGCAGGCGGCGGCCGTGTTCCATGGTGATGTCATCATCGGTCCAGAGCGTCGAATCAGTGCCGGGATTGACAGCGTCAGGATACGCCTTGTGGATGCCGGTAATAGAACTGAGATCAGCTAAGTTGGCATCGACCGGTGCGAAATAGAACGCGCTGTCGCCCTCAAATCGTGGCCGCTCGCGGGGATAGCGCAGCGGATCGAACTCAGAATCGTTGTGGATGATACGCAGCGAGTCTAAGCTGTACGGCGGGTCGTCATTGATCCAGCGATTCTGGCCCGACCCAAGCTCATGATACTTGAACCGGAAGAAATCTTCTTTGTCATAGCTCGATAGAATTGCCAGGCTCGTCCTGCGATTGTCAAGACCGGTGTAAACGCGATACCCCTCGAAGTCAACCAGCCCGGAGAAGCGGTCTTTGGTTGTCTCTGAAAAGTACCCGTTCCACCGGATGACAATCCTCCCCGGCTCGGTCTCGAAGCGTGTGAACGGTATCGGCGGCGGGGTGTTGCCGCGAAAGTCTGGAACACCGTCCCCTTTGTACCAGGTCGTCTCGCCCTCACAAACACGAAATTCACCGAAGTATCCGTCCGAATCCGTATCTACTCCCGGGTTGTCATACA
>JBFMGC010000011.1 GCA_040752815.1 Candidatus Zixiibacteriota bacterium | reverse complement strand
ACCCCCACCCCCCCCCTAATCATAACGGCCGGATCCCCCACGACCATCACGGAGGCGATGGCGCTGCTGATCGACAACCGGATAAGTTGCCTGCCGGTCGTGAACGATCAGAACGAGATCATCGGCATTATCAGCGACAAGGATATCTTCCGCGCCGCTTACAAAAACCCCGGCGGGTTCACCCGTTCCACGGTAGGTGAACTGATGACGACCAATTTGATTGTCGGGGTGGCCGACGACGAACTCGATTATATCGCCGGTGTGATGACAAACAACCGGATTCGCCACGTGCCTATAGTCGACAACCGCTGTCTGATCGGCCTGCTCTCGCTTGGCGACATTGTCAAATCGCAACTCACGAATATCGAGATTGAAAACCGGTACCTGCGCAAGTACATCAACGACGAGTACCCGGGGTGAGCCGGCGACCACGCCGCCCTGGGGTGGCCCACCCTTTGGGTGGGTTTCAACGTTTGCGAAAAGAGGATTTTCCGTCGGTTGAGTTTCAATTGTCATTGTGGGCGGGATGATGTACCCTCTAGGGTTGGATAGGATCGAACTATGAGGGTGCAGTCCACGAATGTAACGACCCACAGCAAGCTGTGGGCTGCCCGGTGTGGGCCACCGGGGCATCGCTCTCGAAAGCTGTCGGGCAGGGTCGCCCGACAGCACGATCAATCGTGCCCCCCGCCGCTCAGACTTCCATGATCTCCGCTTCTTTGCGTTCCGCCAGGCTGTCGATCCGATTGATATGGGCGTCAGTGAGCTTCTGAATTTCGTCTTTGCCTTTGATGGCGTCGTCTTCAGAGACTTTCTTATCTTTTTCCGCCTTCTTGAGATGCTCGTTGGCGTCGCGGCGGATATTGCGAACGGCCACCTTGCCTTCCTCGGCAAGATGTTTACAGTGCTTTACTAATTCGCGTCGACGCTCCTCGTTAAGAGGCGGGACAACGATTCTGATAACCTGACCATCGACATTGGGATTGAGACCCAGATCAGCCTTGTAGATCCCCTTTACTATATCGCCCACCGTCCCTTTGTCATACGCCTGCACCACCAGGAGCCGCGCCTCGGGCGCGGAGACTGTAGCCAGCTGGTTCAGCGGCATGGTGGTACCGTAGGTCTCCACCCGGACCGAATCCAGCAGGTGCGGCGAGGCCTTGCCGGTGCGCACTCCTCCCAATTCCTTGGTTACCGCTTCGATGGTCTTGTCCATCCGCGCCTTGGTGTCTTTGAGAATTTCGTTCATCATAACGTGAGCCCTCGGTATATGATTAAACGTCCCATTTGGCCACTACGAAATGAGCGTGCCGATTTCTTCGCCGCACACCGCCCTGACCAGGTTGCCCGGCTTGTTCATGTTAACCACGAGCACCGGAATCCGGTTGTCTTTCAGCAGCGATATTGCGGTGGCATCCATCACGCGCAGCTCCCTGGTCAGCAGGTCCATGTAGGTCAGGCGGGGGTAAAACTCGGCCGTGCTGTCCTTTTCCGGATCAGCCGAATAAACGCCGTCGACTCTGGTGGCTTTTATCATGACATCGACCCCGAGTTCCATCGCCCGCAGCGAGGCCGCGGTGTCGGTGCTGAAAAACGGATTGCCCGTTCCGGCGGCCAGGATGACCAGGCGGCCTTTCTCCATGTGGCGGAAGGCGCGCCTGCGGATATACGGCTCGGCGAACGCCTCCATGTGCACGGCCGACATCACCCGCGTGTAGACGCCCAGCTTCTCGAGCGCGCCCATCATAGCCAGCGAGTTGATCACCGTCGCGAGCATGCCCATGTTGTCGGCGGTGACACGGTCCATGCCTCGCTCCGAGGCGTGCAACCCGCGAAAGATGTTGCCACCGCCGATAACCATCGCGATCTGGACTCCAAGGTCCTTTACCTCTTTGACCTGGCGCGCGATACCCTCCAGCGCCGGCGTGTTGATCCCATACCGGTCGTCGCCCATTAGGGCTTCGCCGGAGATTTTCAGAAGGATCTTGTTGTAGGCCGGCTTGGCTGGCTCGGATTCCATATCATTCGCCTAAGCGGAAACGGCTGAATCGCCTGATCTGGATATTTTCACCCAGGGAACCGATCGTTTCCTTGAGATAATCGCTGATGGTCTTGTCGTTATCTTTAATGAAGGGCTGCTCGAGAAGGACAACCTCGGCGAAGTACTTCTCAATGCGGCCATCGGCTATTTTATCGAGAATCTTGTCCGGCTTGCCCTCGTTAAGCGCCTGGGTGCGATAAATCTCACGCTCCTGGGCGATAACGGCCGGGTCGAGGTCTTCACGGCGTACACACAGCGGCGACGACGCCGCGATTTGCATGGCGATGTCACGCGTGAACTGGCGGAACTGTTCCGTACGCGCCACAAAATCGGTCTCGCAGGCGATCTCCACCAGCACTCCGAGCTTGTCGCCGGGGTGGATGTACGAGGTGATCACCCCCTCCGAGGTGTCTCTGCCGGCCTTGGTAGCGGCTTTGGCGATACCGCGCTCCCGCAAAAGCTTGACGGCCTCCTCCAGGTCCCCCTTGGAATCCGCCAGCGCCTTCTTGCAGTCCATCATACCGGCGCCGGTTTTCTCGCGAAGTTCTTTAACCCTGGTGGCTGAAATCTCCATGATGTCTTAACCTTCTCTTTCGAATTCGTCGTAACCGGCGGCCTCGCCGGTTTCCTCCGGCTCCATGGTGTAGGTCTCGAGCGGCTTCTCGCGCTCGGCGTCGACCGCCGCCTCGATCTCGGCCACGGTCACCGCGTCCTGAACCTCGACTGCCGCGTCGACCAGGTCACGGAGGAGGATGCGGATCGACTTAATAGCGTCATCGTTGGCCGCAATCGGGAAGTCGATCATATCGGGGTCGGCGTTGGTGTCGATAATGCCGATAATCGGAATGCCCAGCTTGTGGGCCTCGGCCACCGCGATCTGTTCTTTCTGCGCGTCGATCACTATCACCAGTCCGGGCAGGTAGTTCATGTCCTTTATTCCGCCCAGTACTTTCTGCAGCTTGGCCGCCTGGCCCTCGATACGGGCGCGTTCTTTCTTGGTGAACTTCTCAAGTTCGCCGGTTTCGCGCATCTTCTCGATATCTTTCAGTTTCTTGATCGAGGCCTTGATGGTGTCAAAGTTGGTAAGCATCCCACCCAGCCAGCGCTCGACCACGAAGAAGCCGTTGCACTTCGGAGCCTCTTCGAGAATGACCTCGCGCGCCTGCTTCTTGGTGCCGACAAAGAGGATGGCGCGCCCGGCGCGGACCACCTCGCGAACCTTCTTCTTCGCCTGCTCGAGAGCGTTGACGGTCTTCTGAAGATCGATAATGTAGATGCCGTTGCGCGCCGCAAATATGAACGGCTTCATCTTGGGGTTCCAGCGGCTGGTCTGGTGGCCAAAATGCACCCCGGCCTCGAGCAATTCGCGAATCTTGGGAGTGAACATTTGAATCCTTGAGCTTTTGGTTATACTTCGCCCCGACTTCATCCCCTGAACGCCACCCGGGAATGTTGGGACCGGCGACGGGTCGGTCGGAACTGCTTATTTCCCCGCCCGAAGGCGGGGATGATATTCTTCGACTTCTACTAACGCTTCGAGTATTGGAAGCGCTTACGCGATTTCGGACGACCGTACTTCTTACGTTCGACCTCGCGTGCGTCGCGCGCCAGATAACCGCCCTGCCGCAGCGGTGGACGCAGATCTGGATTATATGCACAGAGCGCCCGGGCAATGGCCAGGCGCAGAGCACCGGCCTGGCCGGAAAGGCCGCCGCCCCGGGCGGAACAGACGAGATCGACCGTCCCGAGCGTTTCGGTCACCTTGAGGGGCTCGGTCGCATGATTGGCCAGCGTCTCCCTGGTCAGATAACCCGAGAGGGGACGACCGTTGACCGTCAAGTCACCCTTACCCGGTTTGAGCATGGCATGAGCTACAGCCGTCTTGCGCCGACCCGTTGCTGAAATAACGTTTTGCTCCATCAATGTCTTACCGCACTTCAGTTGGATAATTTCACTTTGACAGGCTTCTGGGCGGAATGGGGATGTTCGGCGCCCGCATAGACATGCAGCTTTCCGATTTGTTTCCGACCCAGACGATTCTGCGGCAGCATATGCTTGACCGCGATCCAGAATACCCGGTCCGGCCGCTGGCTCATCGCTTTGCCCAGAACGACTTTCTTCAAACCACCGGGGTATCCGGAATAATGATAATACGTTTTCTGACTTAGTTTCTTGCCGGAAAACCGCAACCCGGACGCGTTGACCGCGATCACGTTGTCACCCGTGTCTATGTGCGGCGTGAAGATCGGCTTCTCCTTGCCTCGGAGCAGATTGGCGACCTGGACGGCAGCATGGCCCATGGTGATACCCTCGAGATCCACGAGATACCACCTGCGGTCTTTCGGTTCGATTTTAGGCACAATTGTCTTCATAACGTCAACCCGTTGGGGCACTCCATTTTTCAAAAGCCTGCAAATATATGCCCTTTCAACTTCGTGTCAAGGTCTCCCGTTGAAAATCGTCAGCAATCGAAAACTCCACCCGTACGGACTCGGCGCCAAGCTAACATACTGTATCACAGGGACTTATACTACCGGCGGCTAACCGATCTACGTCCGCGGCCATCACCAGTCCCACCCCAAAACTCCAGATTTTGAGAGAAAAATCATTCGGCTTTGACGCGGGTTGAATCGTCCGAGTCACTTCTTCTTGAGCGACCGAACCAGTACGAGCTTATACCGACGGTCGTACTGGCCACCCTTGGAGCAGTAACCGCACGACGCCATGACCAGTCGTTTCTGGCGCGGGAAGTCGGTACCGCAACTGGGGCACTCGTAGACATACGTCGGCGGCCGCCCCAGGAGCGGGTGGGTGCGCGCTTTCACCGATGCCCCGATCCTCTTCGCCTCAGCCTGGAAGCTGGCATCATGTTTCAGATGCACGAGATGGATCATCTCATGTTTGAGCGTGTCGGCGATTTCCTCCGGAAAGAGCTCATGATAACGGCGGCTGATTCGAATCAGTTTGAGTTTGGGGAAAAACGCGCCCGCGGTGGTCATACGGCTGGAGTATTCGATCCGCGGACGGCGTAGTCGCCCGCGGAAGTAGAGCCAGTTGTAGTGATCGAACAGCTGGCAGAGTTGCTCTTCTGACGGCAGTTGCTCCCCGTTCACAGGTATATGCCGGTCGACCAGCGACGGCACGGGCGACACCTCTGCGAATCGAGTGATCTTGGAATACAACGTGGCCGGCGCCGGCACCTGAACGTTGTCCGGGCGGAACAGGTCGAGATTTAGCGATGACGCGGCTCGGAGTTGTCTCTTGTTTCGATTGCCCATGGTCGCTGGGAATGTTTCCAGTGGCATAAGATAGCATATCGGCCGCCCACCGGCAAGGGTAAACCGAAAAACCGGGACAGGAAGACTCGGGCCTTGTAGGGCAGGTTTGCTTCAAACCTGCCACCTCAATTCAATGTTTCTCGCAAGATTGAACTTGACGACCTAGCCCGAATAATCCACCTTTTGCTCGGGTGCGGGCGAGTCAGGCCCGGCTTGGAGTTAACATATGCGTGTCACCAAGGGATTGTTTTTTGGAGTAGTGGCTACCGGTCTCGGACTGGCCTGTCTCTGGCCGTTCGGTTGCGACGACGGCCCCACCAAACCACCGCCAGTAGAGGCGAATGATTACCCCGTCTATTTCTGCAACTCGGTGAATTCCACTCTTTGGATTTTCCATCCTCTTACGCTCGAGCTTGACAGCATGGTCGTACCGTACGAAGGTGAGATGCGAAGCGTAACGGTGTCAGCTGATGGCAAGCAACTCTACTTCACTCAGCGAGATCGCGTGCTGGTGCTTACCGCCGACTCGCTTCAACTAGTGGCTGAATTGCCGTACGGCGCCTGGTTTGGCGCGGCGGTCTCCCCTGATGATCGCTTGCTGGCGATCATGGGCCAAGATTTCTATGTCCTGAACACTACCGACTGGTCCGTGGTGTTCTCAGACACGACCAGGCTGCACGATGGGATCTTCTCCAGCGACAGCCGGACTTTCTACGCCGGCCATGTCGATGGGGGAGAATTCTATAATAGCGTAGCGTGGGTCAGGCCGCTCGACCCCGATGCGCAGCTGCAGCGCTACCAGCTACCGGGGCCGCCCATGCAGATTATACCGACTCCCAGTAATCGAAAGTTGCTCGCTTACCTACTGCATCGGTTTGTAGTATACGACATAAACCTCGATTCAGTTACTCACGAGACCGTCTTGTGGCCGGGAGCCGGGTATCTCGCTATGGCCCCGGAGGGAAAACTAGCTTTTTTCAGCAATCCATCGACGCCCCACGGGGAGCTGGGGACCAACGAATTGTACGTATTTGATGTCCGTGCCAACTATGTTTGCGATACGGTTAGGATAGACAGATTTCTTGATTCTCTCACGTGGCCGGTGTGGGGGGTAGGCAGCATGGTTGTTACACCTGACGGTCGCTGGCTCGCGGCCCTCAATGCCAGCATGGGGCCGCGCATTCTCTTTCTGTATGAAATACGGCAGCGAGAGGCCGTTTATGCGCATGAGTTCGGCTACAATCATTGGTTTGGGAACATATCGGTGCAGCATATGAGATAAAGAAGAGAACCATAAGACACAGGAGGGAATTATGCGTAAGCGTACGGCAGTCGAAATCTTAGTCATCGTAGTACTTTTCACACCAGCAATCACTCAAGCGCAACATTACTTCAGCGGGGGAATGGAAACTCCCCTGAAGATCGACCAATCAAAGGTAAAGATCAAGTTCGAGCCATATGTCACTGATTCCGTGCGAGGGGCATTGACAAAACAGTCTCCATCGCTGGATAGTGGCTTGTGGATGACTACCCAACCGACGGCTTCTATGCCTATTCACTTGCTTCGGGCTATGATTTAGAACAGGTCAGAGCCGCTCTCAGAAACGTCGAGGGGGTTGCCATGATAGACCCATATTACCTTACGATCAATGGGCAAGCCTTCAACAGCGGCCCTACCTTTGTGGTTGGTTTTCGCCACGACGTAACGCAAGAGCGTGTCGACGCTCTGAACGAGCAACATCACGTTATAGTCGAGAAGATAAGCAGGCACACACCAAGCGTTTACGTGCTGAGTATCTCTCAGTCGAGCGAATTTGGGCTGCTTGAAATGGCAAATCTGTACTACGGTATCGACGAGACCTACTTCTCGCACCCGAACACCGCCGGCAGCCTTCGCCAAACGGCTTATACCCTTGACGATAAATACCATACCTATCAGTGGAATGTCATGCAAGTTATTGGCAACCTTGGCACGGCTTCCGTGTGGGACTTCGCGGGCCTTACGGACAGTTTAGTCGTGGCTGTAGTCGACGACGGGGTTACAGGCCACTATGATCTTGATCAGGCACGTATCTTACCGGGATACGACTTCGCGGATGATGATGACGACCCTTCCCCTGGCGACAGTTGCGGGCACGGTATGGGGTGCACAGGTCTTATTGCCGCTAATCACACAATTGCCAGTCAGATAATGAGCGCTCCTGACTACAGCGGTGTAATGTCACTCAACCCGCATGTGAGCATCTTGCCCGTGAAGATATTTCGCGACTACCGGTGTTCCGGTCAAGGGGTGTCGTTGTATTCGACGGCTGAGGCAATTCACTACGCATGGCAACACGGGGCGGACGTCCTTTCCAACAGCTGGATCTGCGAATTCTCCGATATCGTATGGATGGCAATTGACAGTGCCGCAATCCGAGGCCGCGACGGAAAGGGATGTACAATCGTGTTTGCTTCCGGTAATGACGCGATAGCGTATCCGGAGAGAATGTCGTGGTTGGCGATTCTCGCGCCTGTCATTGGTGTAGGCGCATGCGACCAGTTCAACGACCGCCTGAATTACTCCATGTACGGAATTAACTTGGGACCTTGTGGCCCCCAGCAGCGAATTGTGCCGGCAGGGAACCATTTGGTCTCTTGACCAGGAAGGCAATTTGGGATGGAACCCGCATTTAACATACTGGCCCGGATGTCCGCCCATAACTTGGGACTGCCCTCCGCCAAATGGATGGGACCCCGACTTCGACTGCAAATCCGGCGGTACCTCAGCCGCAGCAGCGACCGTCTCAGGTGTGGCTTCCCTCGTGCTGGCCAGAGATCCCGGGATGCCAGCAATATGCGACACCTCCGCTTACTCGGTATACGGCGTACTGACAGGTTCTGCCGTTCACGATTCCGGGTCGGTACCAGTACCCGAAACCGGCTATGGCCGCGTTGACGCCTATCGGGCCATACTCTCTATCGCCCGAGGCGATGTGAACAATGACGCCGATGTGAGCGTCGGTGATATCACCTTGCTCATCGACCACGTTTTTGGCAGCGGGGTACCGATATTCCCCGACAGCCTCCTGGGTGACGTTACCTGCGACGGTCAGCTTTCGATTGGAGATATCCGGCAACTTGTTGATCATTTATTCGTGTCTCTAAACCCGCTTCCGCTGCCGTGCTTTGAATTCAATGACTAGGGCAACTGGAACGACCGATCCTGGTAAATATGTAGAAAACCAGCTGTCGGGCAGGGTCGCCCGACAGCACCAGACGACAGGCGTGGCGTTACGCGCTCGGCCTAAACCCGCCGCCCGCCGGGGCGGACGCCGGTATCCGTGACAAATGACGTTATCAGCTCGTTCGGCGTGACATCAAACGCCGGAGAATACGTCTTGATCCCATCCGGAGCGGTCTGGCCGCCGTAGCCGTTAGTGATTTCAAAGCCGCTCCGTTCCTCCACCGGGATATCGCTTCCGGTCGCGATATCATTATCAAAGGTCGACGAGGGCGCGGCGACATAGAGCGGCACGCCGTGAGCCTTCGCCTGGACTGCCAGCCCGTAGGTGCCGATCTTGTTGGCGGTGTCGCCGTTGCGGGCGATCCTGTCCGCCCCGACAATAACATGCCCGATTTTCCCCTGGGCCATAAGCACAGGCGCCATCGAATCACATATCAGGGTTACATCAATTCCCTCCTGCATAAGCTCCCAGGCCGTCAAGCGGGCGCCTTGCAGAAGTGGGCGGGTCTCGTCGGCGAATACGGTTAAGCGCTTGCCCTGATCGCGACAGGTATAAATCACCCCCAGCGCGGTACCGATTCCGCCGGTCGCCAGCGCACCGGCGTTGCAATGGGTCAGCACGGTATCGCCATCGCTGATGAGACGCGAGCCGTGTTCACCGATACGAGCACACATCCGGCGGTCTTCCTCGTGGATAGCCTCGGCTTCGGCCCACAAAAGATCGAGGACCTGTTCAGGTACTGGCGGAGCCTCGACCTTCAACCGCTTCAACACTCTGTCAACGGCCCACGCGAGATTGACCGCAGTCGGGCGGGCAGCCTTGATCTCCGCGCCGATCCTGGCGATACTGTCATAATCGTAACGGCCGGTCTGGATCACCCCTATCGGCAGCGCGTAGGCCGCCGCTATGCCAATAGCCGGTGCGCCGCGAACTTCGAGTCGCTGAATCGCCTCTATGATCGCCCGGTAATCGTCCAGTTCACGATAGACAAGTTCGACCGGTAAGCGTGTCTGATCTATCAGCTTAAGCTTGTTGCCCGCTCGCTCCAGCGCCTTGACTATCATGCGCCGTCACCAAGGATCTGCAGGATGATTTCGCGGTCGTGAGGGCGATTGTCGAATTCGAGGAACACTACCTGCTGCCAGTGGCCGAGCAGCAGGTGCTTGCGCGTGAACGGCACGGTCACGCTGGGACCGATCAGAGCGGCCCGGAGATGAGAAAAGCCGTTGCCGTCCTGCCAGGTCTTGTCGTGCGCGTAGCCTCGATCCGACGGCACCAGGCGTTCCATCAGTTCGGGCAAGTCCTGAATCAGCCCCGGCTCGTACTCGAGAGTAGTGATGCCGCCAGTGGCGCCGGGTACAAAGGCGGTAATCGTGCCGGAATCGATCCCTGAATTGGCCACCGCTTCCTTCATTTCGAGGGTGAGATCGACAATCGCGCCCGATCCCCTGGTCTTGAACTTGACCGTATGAGTTTCAACCATGGCGGCACCTCCGGCCGAACGGACTATCGGTAAACAAAGCGCTTCACTTTCTTGGTCGAGGTCTTCTCCAGCTCCTGAAAGTGCACTTCAAAACCGGTAATGCGTTTGTAGTCGGCGATCTCGGCATTCACCATGGCAACTTCCCGGCTTAGGATTTCGCGCACGAGGTCGGCGTTAGGCTGCGCCGGATCGAGACCGAACTCGAGCTGGAACTGCTCGATATCCGGCACGATCAGCGCCCGCACTTCTTCCCCATGCCGCCCGTGCTTCGCCCGGCCGAACACGATGACTTCGAGAATGTAATCCGACTCCGACAGCTTCTCTTCGAGCTCTTCCGGGTAGATGTTTTTGCCGGCCGCCGATACGATCAGATTCTTCGCCCGCCCGGTGATCCATAACTGGCCATCGCGAAAAGTGCCCAGATCCCCCGTGTGGAGCCAGCCATTGCGCCACAATTCGGCGGTCTGTTCCGGGTTGTTCTTGTAGCCCGACGTACAATTCTCGCCACGTACGATGATCTCGCCAATTCCGTTTTCATCCGGCCTGTCGATCCTGACCTCCACTCCGTCCAGCGGCGGGCCAACCGAACCGAAAACAATTGAATCGGCCCGATTGACGGATATGACCGGCGAGGCTTCGGTCATACCGTACCCTTGCAGGAAGTCAAATCCAATCAGTACGAAAAACCTTTGGATGTTTGGCGGCAGAGCGGCAGCGCCGGAGACGAACATCCGTATGTCGGCCAGCCCGGCCCGTCGGCGTACGCCCGCAAAGAGCCCTCTCCCCCAGCGTCGCCCCAGTTGCCAACCGAGCGCGGAGATCCAGAGCAACAGCCGGAACATGAGTCGACGTATGAGGGGAGCGGTTTCCACCTTGCGATGTATCGAGTGATACATTTTCTCATAGAGGAGCGGCACACCGCACATCAAGGTCACCCGGTTTGCGGATATGTCTTCCAGCACTTCCTTGGATTTCAACCCGCGCGCGTAAACGATCGTCGCGCCATGAATAAGTGGAGTCAGAAAGCCGCAGGTCGTCTCAAAAGTGTGGTGCAGCGGCAGGAGAGATAGCTGCACATCGCGTTCGTCGAAGTGTATCGCCTTGTCAATCGCTTCGAGATTGGCCAGCAGATTGCCGTGCGTGAGTATCACGGCCTTAGGCGCGCCGGTGGTGCCAGACGTATAAATCAACGACGCCACCGTTTCCCTGCTTCCCAGAGGAGTAAAATCAACCGGGCTTGACACAAGTTTCGACCAGTTGTTGGGCGACTCCGATTCGAATGAGAATAGCCGCAGATCCGGCCCGAAACTGGCGACCACGGGCTCGAAACGCCCGGACACGAATAACACCGAGAGTCCGGCGTGACGGATGATCGCCTCGATTTCGCCCGGATGCAGGTTGGCGTCGAGCGGCACCACGGTCTTCCCGGCGGCGACGATGGCGAGGTACGCTATAGGCCACTCGGGGCGATTCTCGCTGATCAGGCCGATCTCGGACAGCCCGGAGAACTCGGGTGTCTGGAGGCCGGCTGCGAGTTGCTGAATTCGCGTGAGGGCTTCACGGTAGGTCAGTGCCAGGCCCTTGCCGCCGGAGCCGATAAGCGCGGTTTTGTCGGCGTATTTCGTGGCGACCGCCTCAAAAGCGGCGTAGAGGGAGACCGGCCTGCCGCTGGACTGTGAATCTGTCGCGGCCATTCGCTCAATTTAGTCCCGCGGTCTGCGTTTGCAAAGCACAAAAAGAGAACGCCGGAGGGGTCTGGCAGCCCTCCGGCGATCCTTATGAATGCGTCTCTTCAGGAGACGATCAAGCAGCTGTTTTGACGGTGATCTTCAGCGTGAGCACCATACCGCCGCCACGCGGATCGGTATCAGTAACCTCGATGTTATAGTCTCCGTCGAGTGCCGGCGCGGTCCAGATGAAGCCGAACGCTTCACCGTAACCGTCAGTCTCTTGCGTGCCACCGGTTACCACACCACCCCCTGGGGCCGTCATATTGAGCGTATGGTCGCCAAGCGGGTTGCCCCAGCGATCGGCGATGTTCACCGACAGCCTGACCTGCTCGCCCGGCTGACAACTGGTTGCGCCGTTGATCCTGGAATTGCCGCTGTACGCGAATCCGGTCAGCAGCGTGCAGGGCAGAGTCACTGACGCCCCGCCTGCCGCCCAGTAGGTAACGAAATCGATAGCTCCCACGCCGTTATCGTTGGCGCCCGTCAGAACGTCGTCGTAATCCAAGGTTGTCGAGGTCACCTTGACACGATCAGTGGCCGAGTAGCAGCCATTCTCAAATACTCCACCGTTGACTGTCAGGTAGTTGGCCTCGGCGAAGAACGGCGTGCCGCCAATAACGAAGTTGCCGTTCAGATCGACGGCTTCCACCCACACTGAGAAATTCGCTTCACCGTTAGCTAACAATGACGATTGCCAACCAGAGACGAAAATCTGGTCAGCCAGGTACGTGTTGAAGAACAGTGATGAATCGCGAACCGTACCACCCGACGTCTCCGCGTAGACCCAGGTCCGTCCGTTGGCCCCAACCGGTTTGTAGCCCGAGTACCAGACTGTGGCGGCATGGCCGTTGTTGTTCTTGGTACGAGCCACAGTCGCCTTTATGGTTCCTTCGTCGCAGGTGAAGTACACCACCGTGGAATCATTCACGGGGTTGTTGTAGATGTCGGAGACTATGGCGATTACACCCACCGTGTCACCTACCCGATCCCAGCTCTTAGTGTTGCAGACCGAAGTCCCTACGACAATATGCTCCGGCGGTCCCGAAGCGATCATGACTTGGGCGGCATTGGAAAGCACCGTTCCCTGGTAGGCGCGGATTCTGACTGTACCCGAGATAGTGCCGGACGAAATAGTCGTGCTCGCCGTGCCCTGGCCGTTGGTGTAGGCCGTATCGGGGCCGTACGCGAGCGTATCAAGCTGCTCGCCGCCGCCGGGGCCGTCAAGAATGGCAAACACGATCGGCATGCCCTCGGGAACCGGGTTACCGTGAGTATCGTATCCGGTCGCCCGCAACCAGGCGGTTTCGATTCCGCCGGTGGACTTAACCGAGAGCGTAACCGTATCGGAAGCCAGATAGATCGAGTACAGAATCGTGTTGGGTGATATCTGGAGCGAAAGCTCGGCGAAGCCCCTGATACCGCCTTCGTCGACAGTCGCTTTTACGTATATTGTGTAAGCTTCATCGCCCGAAACGTAATCGACGGTCGCCTGGCCGGCGCCGCCTGAAACGGCGATAGTCGATGGGATCAGTCCGTAAGAATCCCACTGCCCGTTGCCGTTGGCGTCAAATACCAGCGAATCGATATTCTGAGACCAGTAGCCGTTGCCGTCGCGGTCGATAAACTTCTCTCCCGCCACGAGCTTGATGAGCGTGCCGTCGGGCGCGGGCTGGCCCAGTTCATCGCGAACGACAATCGTCACCACGGACGTGTCATGGCCATTGGCCAGAAGCAGGCTCCGCGAGGCGTTGATATTCACATTGCCGCTGCCGGTCGAGCCCTGGGACACGGAAAGCCCTACTGACGATGAAATAGTAGTGCCCACAATTTGGGCTTGAACTATCACCGCCCCCGCCTGACTAGCTGTGAACACGGTCGCTGCGACCCCATCGGCTCCGGTAGTGTCGAATTGGGGCGTGACGGTCCCGGCAGTGCTGGGGGTAACGCTGAAGTGAACTTCCTGGTTAGGCACGGCCGTGCCGCTAACCGTGACCGTCGCCTCGACCACCGAAGTCTCGTTGGTCTCGACCGCCGACGGCATTGCGGCGACTTCGATCTCCGCGCCGGTTGGCGTGGGATCGGTATCGACGGTGTTCTTGGAACTGCATCCGAATACAAAAAGGACCGCAGCACCCAGCGTCACCATCAGCCTGGCAATCCGGAATTTGTTACTCATGGTTTTGACAACTCCTGCTATTAGGAAATCTGATTATTTGACCGTTGAATGTTTCTTGCTCCCGTACCCTGTATTAATCGGCAAAATTGACTCCCGATTTAGAGACAAAAAGCCTCCACCTTATTCAGGTGGAGGCCTTCTTTTCCCCTCTGGTCCGGCCGATTAAGGGGCCGGGTTCATCGCCAAATCACCCTCCGCAATCGTGGGCGTAACGAATATCACCAGGTCGCGGCTTTCCGACGACTTGGTGGAGAACTTGAAGAGGTTGCCAACCAGTGGGACGTCCTTCAGAATCGGCACGCCGTATTCCGTCTCTACCTCATCCTGCGTGGTCAGTCCGCCGATGACCGCGGTCTGGCCGTTGGAGACGATCACGTTCGTCTCGGCATTATTAGTGTTGATGATGACGCCCGCGGCATCGAACTCGAAAGTCGAGCGCTCCGGACGAAGGTGCATCAGCACCTGGTTTTCCGCCGTGATATGCGGCGTGACCGTCAGGATGGTGCCGATCTCCTCGAACTTGATTACGACATTACCGGATTCGTCGAACTGCTTCACCGGCACCTTCTGGCCCATCTGAATGCGGGCTTGCTTGTTCTCGACAGTCGTTATTTCCGGATGGGCGATGATCTTGCCCTTGCCGCTCTTGACCAGCGCCTCGACAAAGGCATCGAGATTCCAATCGTGGCTCAGAACCTGTACGGAGTAGCGCCCGATCGGATCGGAGCCGATATCAGCCATTACCTCGCCGGTCTGGTTAACCTGCGAACCGCCGTCGGAAACGTAGCTGCCGTTGAGCATCCAGTTGACACCCAGTTCCTGCAGGCCTTCCGACGAGATTTCGAGTAGCTGTGCAGATATCTTTATCTGCTTGGCCGGGGAATCGAGCTTGGCGATGTAGTCCATTACCACCGGCAGGTTTTCCGGAACTTCCTGCAGCACCAGTGAGTTGGAGCGGGTGTCGGCCACCACCTTACCGCGGTCGGTCAGGAGGTTTCTGACCGTTCCGACCATATCTTCAGCCACTGAGTTGGCGATCTTCACGATCTTGGTCTCGAGTGGCACCAGTTTCATCTGGTTGGCGTCGTGCTCGGCTTTCTTGGTCAGCTCCTCGCGGTACGTCTCGGATTTCAGCACCCGGATGTATCCGGCCTGATCATCCACGATCGCCAGATCGTAGGTGCGCCCGATAATATCCATGGCGTCGCGCCAGTGGACTTCGCGAAGACGAATGGTCACTTTACCGACCACGTCAGGCGCGATAACCACATTGACATTGCCGTAGTCGGCAAGGAAGGTCAAGGCGGCGCGAATGTCGCTGCCCTGGAACTCGACGTTCTTGATCGGCGCCGTGGCATCTGTCGGCTGATCCTGCGCCATCGTCGGCGTCAGCATCAGAGCAACCGTCAAAACGGCGCCGGCCAGTTTCCACGAAATGATTTGGTCTCTCCACCACATATCTCTACCAGCCTTTCATTAGTATTCCATCGTGAGAGCGACGGTTCGTGACCAACCGTACTCGAATATCTGGAAGTAAACCTGGTCTTCTTCGACGCGCAGCACGTATCCGTTGCGCACCTTGTCGCCGGTCTGCAGGATATAGCTGAAGCCGCTCTTGTCCTCGAACAAAGCGCGGTTGGTGCCGCCGTCCGATTCCAGCACGCCGACGAGCTTGAGGCCCTCGACATTGGGAATGCGGTTTTCGACTGGATCGTTAAACGTCTGGTTCTTATCGACCAGCGGCGTGAATGGGTCGCGTTCGCGGTCGGTCTGGTACTTGATCACAAGCCGCTGCGGGAATTCCGCAACCATGGTGCCGCGAATCTTATCGGATTGGGCCTCGCGTCGGAATCTCGCCGTGGCGCGCTGCTTGGTTGTGTCAGATGCCTTGGAGTCGGCTTCGACAACTTTGACCTTGGTCAGGTCCTCGGGCTTGACCGACGCGGGAAGTTCGACCGCAGGCGCAAAATCAGACGCGTCGGGCGGCGACGGCTGGCTCTGGTCCGCCTTATCCGTACTTTCTTCGTCGGGGTTATCCAGCGGCTTTGGGGTTTTGACTGCCGGTACTGGTTTGTTCTCCGTTCCTGTTGTCGTAGCCGGTACTGTCGGCTTGGCCGCTTCCGGTAGGGCCGGCTGCACGGCTACATCTTTGGGATCGGCCTGTAGCGGCAGGAACGGCGGCTGCACGAATGGCGGCTCGGGGTTCGGCTTCTGAGCCGGTTGCACTGACGCAGGTGCCGGTTTTTCGGCCGGTTTGTCGGCAGGTTTCTGTTCCCCGGTAGCCTGAACTTCGGTAGCGGTTGGCTCAGGAGACGCCTTCGCGGCATCTTTGACTACAGGAGCACCCGGAGAAGTCGGTTTATCATCGACTTCTCTCTCCGATGGAGCCGGCACGAACGGCTGAGTCGCAGACTTCTTTGTGTCTGCTGCACCGACTTTCGGCGCTTCGCTCTTCGGAGTCAAACTGGCGAGCCGGTCCTTTTCGATATTCTGGTTGCGTTCCGTTGTCGTAACAGGAGGCTTACTTGCCGGGGGCGGTGTGATCGGTACAGTAGCAAGTGTTACCGGCCTGGCCGGCTCAGGCTTCGGCAGCGCATCCAGCGACGACCAGGTCGGGAACGGCTTTTCTTCCTTACTACTGAACGTCACGACAATCGACTTGTCGTCGGAAGTGACGCTGTACACCGGGGTCGTTTTCAGATCGAACACAATGCGAACTATTCTCTCCGGGTTGACAGCATACTGGCTGCTGCGCACGCCTTTGATGATACAGGGCGGCAGATTCGAAAACTCTTTGGCACCCAGCTCGTGCGTGGCCGAAAGCACATCAACGATCACCCTGTCCGGGCGGCCGTCTTTGGGCACCTCAGTCTGGTGGGTGAAGCGTACAGGTCCCTGGATATCAATGCGAGCGACGGTACTGCCCGCCTGATAGCTGATCTCGACATTGGTAACCTGGGACGCCCAGACCGAGCCAACGACCAGGAGCGATCCGACAAAAGCTATGACAGCGAACTTCTTCATGGCATCTCACTTCCTTTACATCGTCAGCTCTGCGAGCCGCTCATTCTCTTTCACGTAGTAGGTCGACAAACGGAACTTGGCGGTCATGGTGGCTTTCTTCCGACCCACCTCGATCACGTCCTCTTCCTCGGTAGTGTTTCTCGACTTGGCCTTGGGCTTATTGGTGGCCGCTATCTGTACGTCCGAGACATTGGCTATGAACGGGAAGTTGGCGACGTAGCTGACGAACTTCCCGAAGTCGTGGTACGTGCCGGTGATTTCCACGTCAAAGGCCGCGATCTCGTAAAACTCCTGCGCCTCGACCGGCAGCGGGTGCACCTTGGTGATGCGCGTGCCGGTGATCGACGACGCCGTATGCAACTGGACGAGGATCGACGGCACCTGCTTCACTTCCGGCAATAGCGCCTCGATTTCGTGATAACGGTCGATTAGTTCGGCGTACTCCAGCTTCAGCGCATCGAGCGATTTGGCTTTCATCTCGACGTTGCGCAGGTTGGTCGTGATAGTCTCGAATTCCTGGCGCTGCCCGCTGATTTGGTTGTTGTAACTCGAATACAGCCGGCTGTACCAGAAATAGACTACGATGAAAAAGGCCAGGGCGCCGATTATGATTTTCTGAGTTTTCGAATCTTTGAGGTCCATACGACGTCCTTCCTTAGTTCAGAGTCGTGTGACTCGTCGTCGAATCGGCTTCACCCTGGGATTGAGCCACCCTGGCGCGCAGCTCATCATCCGAGAGGTAGTGCACGTTGGCGGCCAATTGGAATAGGTACGCTTTTTCATCGGCGTAGGTGGTATCCTTGGAGTCTACCAACTCCACCTTATCGAAGAAGTCCGACCGCATCATCTTGATCATGGTAGCGGCCAGGGCGTTCAGAGTGAAAGCGTACCCCTTGATTTCCACCACCCGCTGCGAGGGCAACTCCGCCGCCGGCGCGGTCGTAGCTACTTCAGTTTTTTCGGTGACTTTTTCGTTGGGTTTTTCGACGTCTCTCTTGCCGGCCTTGGGAACATCCAGTGGCTTCTCCTTAAACTCGTCCAGCCAGACAAACTCCGGCATATTGCGGGAAACCTCTTCGAGAATCCTCACCCAGGCGGAGCGGTGGCGGTCCAGTCTTTCGACCGCGCTTATGCGACGGTGTATCTTGTCCTTGACGTCGGTCAGGGCATCAACGATCCGGATATCCTCGCGCAGCATGGCCGCCCGCTGGTTGGCGCGCTCGATATCAGACTTGAGGCTGCTAAGCTGGCTCATCTGATAGAAGGTGATCGCCACCAGCATCGCCACGACCCCGATTGCAGCGGAGGCGATGTAAATGCCGGTCTTGCCGAACTGGAAGGCTCCGGTGCCCTTCCGATGGTCCTTAGGCAGTAGATTTATCTCTATCATGGTGCCGTGCCTCACTTAGCTTTGCGCATGGCCAGACCGACCGAAACCGCAAGCAACGGGGCGATCTTCTCCGGCTGCACGAACTGGAACAGCTCGGGATCGTAATCGAGGTTGCGAAGCGGGTTGGCCAACTCCAGCGGGATATTAATCTTGGACTGCAGGAATTCCGGCAGGTACGGGATTAACGCCCCGCCGCCCGACAGAACTATCCAGTCGATATTCTCAATTTTGGTCTGGGAACGGAAGTACGAGAACGCGAGCTCAATCCCCGATATCAGCTCGTCCGCCGCCGACATAACAGTCGCCTTGAACATATCCTGATCAATCGAGTCGCTCATCTCGCCTTTGAGCGCCTTGGCTGTCAGCTCCGGATTAAGGCGGAACTCCTTCTTGACCGCCTCGAAAATCTCGCGGGTACCGGCGGAGACGTCGCGCGTGGCGGCGAACAACCCCTCAGACATGTACGTGATGTTTGTAACATCGTACCCGATGTTGACCAGGGCGGTAACGCGGGTCGGATCGATATCGTAATTGGCCTCGTAGGAGTTGAGAATGGCAAAAGAGTCGTCGTCAACCACGCACGGCTGAAGGCCGGCGTCTTCAATAAGATCGAGGTAGGTGCGCAGGTACTCCTTGCGGGCTGCCACTAGCAGCACGTCCATCTTGTTGATATCGTCGTCGGTCTTGATGACGTGGTAATCCAGGCTCACGTCGTCCACGTCGAACGGGGCGCGTTGCTCGGTCTCGAATAGAATCGCCTGTTCCGCTTCCGGGCCGGTCTTCTTGTCGATAGTGAAGCGGTCGGTGATAACACTATGGCCGGATACCGAAACTACCACTTCTTTGATCCGAGGGTCGGTCTGGTCGATCAGCGACTGGATATTGTAGATGACCGCCTCGCGGTCTCGGATCTCGTCGCCGACTATTGCCTCCGGCGGCAGTTCGCGTATGCCGATTGCCGAGACCGTATAGCCGTCCTTGCCATGATCGAGCTTGACCAGTTTGATGGAATTGGAGCCTACATCCAATCCAATTGTGCTTTTTCGTCTGCCTGAGAACAACATGGGCATCTCTTAATTTGAAGGTACCTGTTTCTTCGCTTTTCCGACGTCTCTTGTCATCGTCGCCTGAATCATCGGCGGCCCTGCCCGGCAGGTCCGCCCCGTTGGCCCAAATGACGGCAAGTTCCCGGCTTGGTCTTGATTAGACAACCACTAGCCGGAGGGCCGATAGTTTTGATATCGGTCCGCCCGGCCAGTACCTTGAGCAGTAATTCCGGAGCAAAAAAAAGCCGGCCGGCCTGTCTCGCGAGGTCCCGAAACTTCAGGCCGGCCGGCTAAATCTGGGCGCTAGTACCGGTGTTGCGGCGCTTACCAGTTGTAGAAGTGGGAGTAGGTGGTGACTCGGCCGGTCGAGGCCAGCACGTTTACGGCGAAGTATCCCATCATGTTGTCGGATTCGCCAATCAGGTAAATGCTTCCATATCCGTACGTGTCAACTTGCGCCGAGCCGTTGGGTCGGAACACGATACAGTTGTTTTCCGACACCATGAAGACGTACCGGAACTGGTGCGGCAGAGTATCAACCGAGTAGACTGAGTCACCATGGTCAAGACTTGGGGTCCCGGGGTTGGAACTGTTCTCAAAGACAGTCACCGCCCTGCTTTGGCCGTCAATATGCACACCAAAGCCGTCTTTCTGACTTATGGCATACCCGCGGGCCTTCTTTAGAGCCGATGAGACCAACCGTTCGCCGGAGCGAAGTTCCGATTTGTCATACGCTCGCTGCAGGCCAGGCACGGATAGGGCCGCCAGAACACCGACGATGACACCGGTCACCATCATTTCAACGAGCGTGAAACCTTTGCATCCCGGTCTCGTGATCTTTCGCCATTTCATAAGTCTATCCCTTTGTCATGGGTGAACTTACTTTTCGGGCCCGACCCGCCTTTGCGGCTCCTTCAGCCGTCGGCCCGTCAGCCTATGTCAGCATACGGGATGCCGTCTGAGAACGAACACCCCGACAGCCAGTGAACTTCCGGTTCCGTTGCCCGATAACATGTTACAGAATGAGCTGTCGTCGACTCCCGTGCTTTTGAGCGATTGGTTCCCCGACGTCGTTTCAAAACTATGGGCGAGGCCCCACAGGTATCGGCAGTCAGCAGATTCGCGTTGACCTGAGCCGACGACGGCTTAGATTGTAAGATGGATAATCGACTTGGCTGACCAAACTGAAAGGACTTGATTAAGAGGTAAGCATGATCTTCCACCCGCTCCGACAGCTCATCCCAGTCGCGCTTGTGCTTGTCAGTTCGCTGGCAGCCCCATCTGCAAAGACGGCCGATTCTGCCGGTCGACCCGGCTTTCTTGACCCTGACGCCGCCGTTCGCGAACGCCTCACCGATCCTCTGGTTCCGTCTTTCCGCGACTGCCTGGCCCAACGACCGGACGACTCGGTCAAGTTCTGGGTGTTTTTCACGGACAAAGAGGTGAGAAACAAGGCCGATTTTCAACGAGCGGCGACCTCGATCAGGTTAACCGAACGGGCAACCAACCGCCGGGCGAAAGTCGGCCTGAATCGGGTGGTGTTCGCGGATTTGCCCGTCTCTACCTCGTATATCAGCGAGATAGAAGCCCTCGGCGCGCGGCATCGGAGATCCTCACGCTGGCTGAATGCAGCCACGTTTATAGCGAGACCAGACGTAGTTGAAAACATATCGCGGCTGCCGTATGTGTCGGAGGTCCGGCCCGTTTCGCGATACCGGCGGGCGCCGGAGCCGATCGACGAAACCCGTCCCGTTCCGCAGGAAGGAGGCGAGTCCGTTCACGCCCTCAACTATGGCGTTTCCTTCAATCAGCTCAATCAGATCGGCGTCCCGGCGGTGCACGACCTGGGATACTCAGGACAGGGTGTGACTCTGGCTATTCTCGATACCGGCGCCCGGCGAGCTCATCAGTATTTTGCAGCGGCTTACGCCGAGGGGCGAGTCCTGGCCGAGTATGATTTCATCAACGACGATACCAATGTTGATTATGAGGCTGCCAACGGAGACTTTTCCAGCCAGCCCAATCACGGCACGCAGGTGTGGGGAGTGGCGGGCGGGATTGCCGATGGTTTCCTCTATGGCCCGGCCTACGGCGCGAATTTCATAATCTGTAAGACTGAAGACATCAGGTCGGAAATGCCGGTCGAGGAGGACAACTGGGTGGCAGCAATGGAATTTTCCGATTCGATCGGCGCGGACGTACTGACCTCATCGCTGGGCTATCTTGATTTCGACGATTCCTGCGGGTGCAATTACACCTACGCGGACATGAATGGTTTGACTGCGATTTCGTCAGTCGCAGCGAGCATGGCCGATAGTCTCGGTATCGTAGTCACCAAGTCAGCCGGAAATGAAGGCCCCGGCGCGGGGACCATCACCGCTCCGGCGGATGCCTTCGACATTCTGGCAGTCGGCGCGGTCGATAGCAACGGGCTGATCGCCGGATTCTCCAGTCGCGGGCCCACGTCGGATAACCGCATCAAACCCGAGGTTTGTGCCCGGGGTGTCTCGACCATTACCGCTCACCCGACAAGCCTGAATACCTACGCCGCCGGGAGTGGCACATCCTTTGCCGCACCGCTGGTGGGCGGCGCCGCCTGTCTTGTTATCGAGGCCCACCCCGACTGGTCGCCGAGGCGTGTACGCGAGGCGCTGAAGATGTCCGGAACGATGGCCGGAGCACCGGACAACACGTACGGCTGGGGCATCATCAAGGTCGATTCCGCCATTCGGGTGGACTTCGGCTGTTGCTCGGGGAGGGTTGGCGATGTCAACGGCCTTGGGGGTGACGTGCCGACCATTGGTGACGTGACCATGCTCATCGACTTCCTGTTCATATCGCTTATCCCGCCAGCGTGTCTGGCCGAGGCCGATATAAACCAATCCGGGGGTGCGAATCCTCAGGAGGGCGATATCAGCATCGGCGATGTCACCCAACTGATCGATCACCTGTTCATCGCCCAGTTACCATTGCCCTTCTGCATATAAGGCGCCCACCGCGCAAGAACAACAACGCCGGCATGATTCACACTCATGCCGGCATTTGTTTACACGAGCATCAGCGCTCAGATTACAAAACGGCCCTGGCGGTAAATTACCTTGCCGTCAGCAATGATTTCGCCGTCTTTCTTGAGGTCGCAGACCATGTCCCAGTGGATGGCGCTGTGGTTTTTGCCGCCGGATTCGAGGATCGACGCTCCCACCGCCATGTGACAGGTGCCGCCGATCTTCTCGTCAAAGAGCGTGTTGCCTGTCGCCCGTTTGATCTGGTAGTTAGTGCCGATCGCGATCTCGCCCACGCGGCGCGCACCTTTGTCGGTATTAAGCATGGCGCGCACGAAGTCGAGATTGCGCGAGGCACTCTCCGCCACCACTCGCCCGGCTTTCAATTCGAGACAGACGTTCTCGGCGTATCGGCCGTCATATTCAGCCGGATAGGTAAATTTGATGAAGCCGTCTACTGAGTTTTCAATCGGGCTGGTGAAGATTTCACCGTCAGGGAGGTTCTCGGTACCGTGGCAACTGATCCACTTGCGTCCCTTGACTCTCAACTTCAAATCGACTTCGGAGCCACGTATGTGCAGACGATCTGCGCGATTCAGTATCTTCACCAGACGTCCCTGCTCTCTGGCCACTTTTTGCCAGTGCTTGACCGGATCGGCCAGATGCAGGTTCCCGGCGCGGTAGACGAAGTCCTCATAGTCACGCAAGGACATTTCCGCTTTTTGAGCGTCGGCCTGTGTAGGATATTGCGTCCCTACCCAGTGCATGGTCCCGTCGGCGATCCGTTTGAAGAGAGTCTTGAGTATCTTTCCTCGGGCTTTTCGCTGCAGCGCCTGGTGCTTCGGATCGACCCCACTGAGATAATTCGTGTTCTGGCTGCCCCAAACCGAAAGCGCGGCATCGATCTTCCGTACCTCGAGCATCTTCCACGGAGCCAGATACGTTATCTGTTCTTTCGAGCCGCTCTTGAGCAGCGCCTCGTTGGCGTCGGGACAAATGACCTCGATATACGGGTTGCCTCCCACCCGCACCGCCTCTTCAAAACAGGCCTGAAGCAGCGGCATGGCGACCGCCTCACCCTGAATCTTAAGCAGTTGTCCCTTCTTGAGCTTGAGCGAATAGTTGATAAGAACATCGGCTAACTTACGAACGCGTGGATCCATGTTACTTCTCCTGTAGACGGCCTCTGAGCTTCCGGTCAAAACATTCCCGGCGCTCAAAGTGCTCCTTCCAATTCAAGCAGTTTTCTCTTCAATTCGATTCCACCCCCATATCCGCCGAGGCCATCGGCGGCGACCACACGATGACAGGGTATTATCAGCGGCAGGCAGTTTTTCGCGTTTGCCATTCCCACCGCCCGGGACGCCCCCGGCCGGCCGATTTCATTGGCGATTTCTCCGTACGTGCGTGTCCTGCCGTACGGGATAGCGCTTACCCGGCTAAGCACCGAAAGTTGAAATGCCGTGCCTCGGACATCGAGCGGCACGGTGAACTCTTTACGTTGTCCGTCCAGGTATTCTGCAATCTGACGATTCACCTCGCGAAACGGAGTTCCGTCGTTCACGACTTCCGTCCCCTTGGCCAGTCGCCTCACTCGGTTATCGAACGACCTGTCCGACTCGCCCGGCAGGGAGATCAGGGCGAGGCCAGTCTTGGTAGACGCAACCCGGATTACTCCCAGACTGGTTTCGAAAGCATGTGCGGACACTGTCGACATGACTTATCCGGTGTGGTTGTTGATTTGGGTTAGGAGTCCGGGAAGATCCGCCAGTGTCCTAACGAAGTAATCGGGCCGGGACGCTTGCAACTCGTCCAATCCGCCGTACGGGGATTCGACCGCAACCACTCGCACAGGAACACGATGCGCAGCGTAAACATCATTTATGGTATCGCCGACCACGAGGGCGCGCCCCGCGGAGGCGCCGAGGCGACGCAGCGCGAGCCGGAAAGCGTCCGGGGCCGGTTTGACCGCAGCCACCTCATCGGCAGCGACCGACGTCTCGAACAAACGACCCCAGCCGAATTTAGCGATCACGCCGTCAAGGTGCGGCCGGATCTTGGTTGTCGCTATGGCCATGCGGTAGCCGTCGGCCTGAAGGCGCATTAGCGTTCGATCGACACCGTCCAGCGGCACGGTCGACGCCACCATGCTTTGAGCAGCGCGGGACTGGAAGTGATGGTGGAGTTCTTCCACCGGTTTGGCACCAAAATCCGCGTACATCTTTTCGACAGGGAACCCGATGTACCTGACAATCTTCTCCGGGGCCTGCTGGGGCAGATTCATCATCCGCAGCGAATAGTTGACCGCATCGATTACCCCCACCGAGGAGTCAATCAGAGTGCCGTCAAGGTCAAAGATGAGACAATCAATCGCTCTCAAAACAACCGGTACGCTTTCCCAACAATGTCACGGTCCGAAATCTGTACTATTTCGAGACTCGCACCCCCGTTCGGGGCGCCGACCAAGATAGTTCCCAGCCTGACCCTCGTCAACGGAAGGCGCCCGAGTTGATTCAGAACCAAGATATTGCCCGGTACCGGCAAACCGTCAACATATAGCGATCCCCCCGCTACCTCGATTTCCTCGCCTTCCAAGGCAAGCACCCACCCCAGCCTGGCTGACGTCGAGGAGTCCGCGAACAATACGAGATCCAGCCTGCCGGGACTCCTGTATTGATGCGTTTTTTCCAGAAAGAAAAGACGAACCGAATAGGCCGCTCGATTGACAACAAAGACGCCGCCGGATCTCACCGCCGGCGCGAGGGATTCATCGTTGACTTTCAGAACGGTAGGGCGATTGCGTATCGCGAAATTCGCGGGCGACAGCGGCAGCAACAAGGCAATGAGTAACGATCCGACCACAAAGACCCGTGCGGTGACCTCGGAACGCGGCGGGGGGTTTTGTTTGCGGCGAACGGTACGCGCGAGGTCAACAAATGAGAACAGGTAGAAGACTATCGGCACGCCGAAGAGCACGCCTTTCGCGAGAGGCGGCAAATCAAAAAGGAAATTGAAGAGGAACAACACTGAGGCGATGAGCATCACCAGGAAGATGAACAGACCAAACAGATAGTCACGCCAATACAGGTGCCCCGCTCCAGGGAGAATGAGATTGAGCAGGAAGGCGAAACTGAGACTATTGGTAAATCGTTTCATTGGTTGAGTGACAGTTGTTCGAAAACAGCACAGATTGCTGGTCGTCCGTGCCCACGGTGGCCCGGTAAGCCGATACTAATGAGCAGGTTCGCTGCACGAACCCAAACTATTGGACGACTCGCGCCGAAGTAAAGTTGCCGCACAGATGCTATTGCTTGAGCTAAGCGCATACCGGACAGCAAAATACTCGGAGCTGACAGTCGGAGTTACAGCAGAGGAACTCAACCGCCTTGCTAAGTGTATATAATATCAATGAGATACGCAGAAGCTTCAGACCGTCTCCGCTTGACAAAACAACGAATGATGATAGATTGACCATTGACAGGCTAACTTAGAGGTTCAACATGTACCGCTTCACGGTTCAGTTATTCGGAATAACGGTTTTCGCATTGGCGCTGATATGGTTTGCCGATCCCGGCGACGCCAGCCAGGCTTCGCCGAGTCGCCTCGAGCCGGTTCTCTGGGCGGACACTGTCCAGATTCAGCTCGACAAGGAACACCCGGTGGTGGAGGTCGCGCCGTCGCAGGATCGCGATTCTTTCCTCCGCAGCGTCAAGAAACTGACCCAGACCGCCTTCAGTATCCGCAACCACTACATGGAAGACGTGGACATGGATAAGATCATCAAGGCGGGTGTGGAAGGGATGCTGGCGGACCTGGACCGATATTCCGTGCTGATGGAGGCTGAAGCGTACGACGCGCTCATGGAGAGCACGCACGGCAAGTATGAGGGGCTGGGGATGCAGATCGACGAGCGCGATGGCCGCATCATGATCATCTCCCCGATCGAGGGCACTCCGGCCTACCGCAAAGGGCTTCGCGCAGGCGACGTCATTGTGGAAATTGACGGCCACGACACCCAGGGCATGAAGAGTACCGAGGCGGTCGGCCTGATGCGCGGCACGGCGGGCACATCAGTCGTGCTGAAAATCAAGAGAACCGGTATCAACGAGACCCTTGAATTCGAAGTTGAGCGCGCCGTAATCGAGCTCAGGTCGGTCAACTACTTCGGGGTCCTGCCGGGCACGAAGGTGGGATATATCAGGCTCTCCCGTTTTGCCGAAGAAACCAGCCGTGAGCTTCGCGAGGCGGTGACGTCGCTCAACGAACAAAACGTGGAATCGGTTGTATTTGATCTGCGCTCCAACGGCGGCGGCCTGCTCGACCAGGCCAAGGAAGTGGCCGAGTTGTTCCTGAACGAAGGACGCGAGATCGTATACACCAAGGGCCGCGACGGAATGGGCGAGCGCCATTACCGAGCCGAACGTCCGCCGCTGTTCCCCGAGGACAAACCCCTTATCGTCCTTGTCGACGAAGGCACCGCATCGGCCTCGGAAATTGTGGCCGGCGCAATCCAGGACTGGGACCGCGGCCTGGTAGTGGGCAGCACCACATACGGCAAGGGACTGGTACAGCAGATCTTTCCGATCTCTTCCGACGGCAGTGAGTCCCTCAAGCTCACCACCGCTAAGTACTATGTGCCGTCGGGAAGGTGCATCCAGAAACCTGATCGCCAGGCCAAACATCCTGCCGATGACAAGGCGGACGATGAAGAAGCAGGCGACTCGCTGGTCGTTGCCGACAAAGGGGTTTACTACACCAACGGAGGACGGGTGGTGTACGGCGGTGGTGGGATCTCTCCCGACGTGAGCGTCGATCGTGAGCTTTGGAAACCGATTGAGATAAACCTCGAACGGCGCTCGATGTTCTTCAACTTCGCGATCGAGTACGTCGCCGCACATCCCGACATCAAGCCTGACTTCGAGGTCTCCGACGGAGTCCTCCGGGAATTCCGTCAGTATATCAAAGACAAGGAATTCACCTATAAGTCTGCGCTCCAGATTGCCGTCGAAGATTTGAAAACGACGATTACGGAAGAGAACAAAGAGCCGGAATTCGAGACCACGCTCAAAGAGATGGACGCCGTGGTGGCGTCGGAGAAGGAAGTCGATTTCGACCGCTCCGAGGAGTATATCCGCCGGGCGATCAAGCGAGAAATTGTTTCGTCGGTGTTCGGCGAGCGCGGAGTTTACGAAAACATCCTATTCAAGTCGGACAAGGCGCTTTTGAAAGCCCGCGAGATTTTGACGCAGCCGGGAGAGTACTCGAAGCTGATCTCAGAGGGGAAGAAGAAGGCCGAACTATAAATCACGCATGTGACTCTCTTTGTGGATGCAAGCGCCCGCAAATTTCGCGGGCGCTTTTTTTGTGCGGAGTTTCGCGGGGGCCCCACTCATCGAAGTTGGATTTCGAAAAACCTCACGCAAGGGCCTCTTCGGTACCCCACCCAACGGGTGGGATCTCGCGATAATCATCTACGTGCCGTCGGGCGACCCTGCCCGACGGCTTATACTGTCGGCGACTTCGATGCCAGGCTAGACGCCACCCTACAGCAAGCCGGTTGAGTCGGGATGACCCTCAGCGAATTGAGTGACGAGCCACCTGTCATCGTCGAGGCGATAGGTGAGTCGTAGCGGGCGGTCATGACCCGACGTGCTGTCCATGATGAAGCAGTCGATCACCGCCAGGTCGCGATTGAAGAAGATCGTGTAGTCGCCGAGTTTCTGAAAGGCGAATGAATGGTCCGGCCGGTACACATAGCGCAGCAGGGAATCGGAGTCCTGCTTGTGATCGAGAATGTCCACCGAGAGCAGCGAGTCGATCGCCGCGCGGTTGTGGTCGCGAAGTCCCCTCTCAAGAACGAACAGCCGCTCGTGCAGGATCGGGATCTGCTCCCGCGACGGCAGCTCGTCTTTGCCGCATCCCATCAGCAGGAAGACCAGAAGCGAGGCATGGCGGCAGACTCGCATCACAGCCGTATTTCCTGATACTGGTATTGGCCCCTCCTGACGCGGTAAGCAACGCCATTCTTCACGAGGCGGTCCAGAGTCCCTGATGCCACGAGATTCCAGAACCAGTATCGAACCGCTACGCTGAGGTCGCCCTCGCGACATTTCTTATTCAAATGCCGAAGCTCCTCTAGGGCGTCGCTGAGAATCGACTCGGTGTCCTGGTCCAACATGCGCATCATGGGGATCACCATGGCGGTGTCGTACAAAAAGGTTTCTCTCGCATCCAGTCCCTGGCCGAAGCTCCAGTCGGTGTTTTCATAGAGCGTCAGTTTCTTCTCATACCCCGGCCAGCAGGTGATCGGCGGGATGCTGTCACCGAAACGGGATTCATAGCCGCTCGCTTTGGCCTGTGCCCAGTAGAAATGATGGCCATTGAAGTAGTCGCCGCCCAGCACGAGATACATAAAAGGTCCGATTCTGGGGTTGCAGAAGTCGGTGCCGTAGAAGATTTCGAGGCTGCGGCTGCCGGTAATGAACTTCTGCCCCAGCACCTGCCAGAGGAGCATTCCTCCGACCAGAGGATGCGGCTGGAACAAGACTCGTGCGCCGGTATTGAACCCGGTGCTGTCCCCGCTGGCTACGCCGGCGCTTATAAGCGAATCGAGAAACGGTCGGCGGCGGCCAAGGTTTTCCGCAAGCTTGCGCGCCAGGCGGTCGGCGATCCTGTCCGCCAGTTCCCGCCCCTCGACCGCCTCCGCCTTGGTAATCACCGGTGTCAGCACTTTCAAGCTGTCACCGGAACGTGAAACAAATCGCGCCGCCGCCAGGCCGAGAACACACTCGGCCACAAAGGCGGTGTCGGTTTCGCACATAGCGGCGATCTGCGGCACAGTCTTCCCCTCGTTCGCCAGGACCAGCAGCAGACGCGTGAATTCGTTGTCAAACAGGCCGTAGTGGCCCACCAGGGGCGGGAGAGTGATTCGCTCCTGGAAATAGGGGATGACCGCCTCGGGCACATGAAAACGGATGTTGAACGGCTGCTCGAATAGCTTCGTGCCGGCAGCGAGAACATCCAGTGTGTCGACTACGTCATACAGACGCACCCAGAGCTTCATTAATCCATAGTTGGACGGGATCACGATTCTTGGTTCGAACCTGGTCTTGGCCGACGGCTCCAGTACGAATGGCGTGCGCGTGACGCGGTGCGGGTTGACATAGGAGCCTTCGAAAGTGACATCGGTCTCAACCACCAGGAATTTCAGCCAATCGGTCCTATTGGTGACATCGAACTCCAGTGTCCCCGTTCCCCAGACCCGCTTGGGGAAGCCGATCTCGCCGACTATCACCTCCGGATCTTCTGCCGACGCGTTGATGGCCGTACTGAGAATGACCAGAACGAAAACAAGGCCCGACATTTTGAACTGCATCTGAGGCTCCTATTGAATCATCTGAGCTGCAAGTTGCCCGCAGGCCGCGGCGATATCCTGCCCCCGGCTCTTGCGCACAGTCACAGCCGGTGTCCGAGGATACAGCATTCTGGCAAACCAGTCAACCTGCTCGTCCGATGGCCGCGTGAAATCAAGACCCGGCACCGGGTTATAGGCCAGGACATTAATCTTACACGGTATCCCCTGCACCAGCCGGGTCAAACTGAGAACATCCTCCATGGTGTCATTGAAGCCTTCGAAGAGGATGTATTCAAAAGTCACGCGCCGACCGGTCTGCTGCGTGTAGTACCTGATCGCGTCCATTAACTTGTCGAGCCTGTAGGTGCGGGCGACCGGCATGATAGCCTCGCGCTTCTCCTGGAACGCGGCGTGAAGAGACAGCGCCAGGTTCGCCTTCAATTTCGAGTCGGCATACCTGCGGATGAGCGGAGTGATACCGGAAGTCGAGACCGTGATTTTCCGGGCGGCGATGCCGAGCCCCAGAGACGAGGTCATTATCCGCAGCGCCTCGACCAGGTTATTGTAGTTGTTGAAAGGCTCCCCCATACCCATGAAGACGACATTGGAATAAGCGTCGGCCCCGTAAGACTCGCGCACGTGCAACAACTGCCCAACGATTTCGCCCACCGAGAGATTTCGTTTCAGCCCCATGGTGCCGGTAGCGCAGAACCGGCAGGCCAGGGCGCAGCCGGACTGGGACGAAACACACAACGTCTGCCGATCTTCATCGGGGATCAGCACCGTTTCGACCGGCAGACCGTCGTCGAGACGAAACAGGAATTTGACCGTGCCGTCTTTCGATTCCGATTTCATCTGTAGGCTCGGTAATCGGAATTCGTAGTTGTCCAGCAAACGAGTACGCACCTCTTTGGAGAGGTCGGTCATCGACTGAAAGTCATACTGCCGGTTATTGTACAGCCACTTGAAGAGCTGCCTGCCCCGGTACGGGCGTTCGCCCATCTGCTGGAAAATCTTTTCCATTTGACTGACGGTGTTGCCGAGCAGGTTTTGTCGAATCATAATGGGAATCTAATGCGGAACGGCCAAAGGACAACGGTCTGCATAGCATTCCGGGCAGTTTCTTTTTCGTTGGGCCGTGGCGGACGAGGACGTCCACCACGCACGAATTCTGCCGCGTTGGCGCGTGGTGGGCGGGGATGTCCACCACACACGGGTCACGGATGTCCTGTGTACTGGGGTTGCGGTCACGGCTTGACACCTCCCGGCCGATACGGTATCATGGACAACGGTTTCGGGGTGTGGCGCAGTCTGGTAGCGCACATGCTTTGGGAGCATGGAGTCGGAGGTTCAAATCCTCTCACCCCGATTGAAACTAATCGAGTCATTCGGTATCCCAGTTGCCTTCCAGCCACATGGGGTCCTAGCCGATGTCGGCCAAACAGCAAAGCGCCCCCTCGTGGAGGCGCTCGCTGGACATTCTTTTAACAAGACGGGGTACCGTTGTTACTTGGCCGCCTCGGTCTTGATCGCCGCAGCGTGGGCCCCTTTCTCTTTCAGCTTGGCGAAATCGAAGTCCTTGGCTGTAGCCGCCAGCTTGGCCGGAGCCTTATCGTTATGGCACTTGGCACAGGTCTTGGCGTCCGGAATAAGCAGCCCGGCGGCCACCGATGCCTCCCGGCTTTCCATAACTGACTTCTTCTTGTAATCCGAACCAGGCCCGTGGCAAACCTCGCACTGCACGCCGGTTAGAAGCTCACCCTCGGCGGTAGTCCCGGTCGTATAATAGGGCTTTAGCGCCTCGTTCTTCTTGTCTTCCTCGGACAGTTTGTCGAAAGCGGTGGCGTGTGCAGTTGCCGACCAGCTGTCGAAAATTCCGTCCTTCTTGTGGCACAGTTTGCAGGCCTTGACACCGACATACTGGTGCTTGGCCGGCTCGGTCTTGGCGGCCTCCTGGGCCATCAGCGACCCCGTGAACGCCAGAACCGCAACTGCCGTAAACATCACGCTCAACCAACGGAAACTCATCGAAAACCTCCTGAGGTTGTCATTTTGGCCCGCAACGGCGGGCCCGAACCACATATTGCTGCCTGCAAATATGCGCCCATGAGGGGCGCTTTTCAAGCATAATATTACACGGTCCATTTCAACCTATTCTACCCGTCAATTGTCGAGAAGGATGAGTCTTTTTTTCCGCATGCCGCGGGCGGCTCAGCCCGACAGCGTCGGTGCAGTCAGATAGGCCTGAGTAAGCTGCTCAAAGCTGCAGCCTGAGACCGTCCTCAGCCAGGGTGATGTCCCCCACCCCGGCGGCCTCGATCCGCCCCCGAAGCGTGTCGAGCTCCTCGGGGCTGCCCAGATGGGTTAGAATGTACTTTTTGACGGAGGATGACTTCGCGTATTGGATCAGCTTGCTGAGCTCAATGTGGGTCGATTCTATGAGAGCGTAGTCAAGATCGCGCAGGTGCGGGATGATTTCCTCGAACGAGGCAATATCCGCCGAATAGAAAAGACGCGCCTTCTCGGTGGCAATCCTAAACGAATGGCACTGCATCCGATTGGGGATATCGTATTGCTCGATTATCTCGGCGGCCTTCTCAAGGTGCTGATTAGCATGAGCAGTGAGTTCGAACCGGTCGCCCTGGAAGCTGAAACCGTCAGCGTAGCCCCGAATGTGCAGGTCGAGGGCGAGATGCTGCGGAAACATATAGACCGCGTTGAGCCAGGACAAAAACGGGCGCACAAACTCGTCGGGCACGAAGACGTCGAGCCGCCGATTCGCCCGAAGCACGTGCAGCATCTGAATCACGAGGGAAAGCTCGCAACAGTGATCCGAGTGCGTGTGACTTATAAACACCCGGTCGAGTTTCAACGGGTCAAACCCCTGCCTTAGAAACGACGATGTCACTCCTCCCCCGCAGTCGATCAGGCTGAGGCTGCCGCCCGTGTCCAACAGATACCCCGAGCAGGCGCGGTTCGCCTGCGGGAGACCCGACGATGACCCCAAAATGGTAAACGAATCCTGGGTCATCGGTCCAGCACCTCGGCCAGCCGACCGGCGGCCTCCTCGCAGTCAGCGCGGGAGGCATCGAGATGAGTGACAAAACGGAGTGTTTTTGGCCCGAAAGGAACGGCAAGCACCCCGACACCCTTAGCCAGGGCCAGCACCTGCTCGGCACTCTGGCCGGAAACGATGTTCACCAGAATGATGTTGGTCTGCACCCGGGACATGTCGACCTCGAGGGCCCTAATCTCTGCCAGCCGTTCCGCCAGGAAGCGGGCATTGGCGTGATCTTCCGCCAGACGCGGGATGTTGTTTTTCGTCGCGTACAGACCGGCCGCCGCCAGGATGCCGACCTGCCTCATGCCGCCGCCAAGAATTTTGCGCCGGCGCCGCGCTTTGTTAATCAAATCCTCGGATCCGACCACCATTGACCCGACCGGCGCCCCCAATCCCTTGGAGAGACAGCACGAGATCGAATCGAACGGCCGAGTCAATTCCGGCAGCGAAAGCCCCGTGGCGACATGGACATTCCAGATGCGGGCGCCGTCAAGGTGAAACACCAGCCCGAACTCATCACAGACCTCCCTGACTTTGACAATCTCATCCTGTGGGAGAATAGTCCCGCCGTGATGGTTGTGCGTGTTCTCCAAGGCGACCATTTTGGTCTCGGGGCAATGCAGGTTTTTTGGGCGAATGAGGGCGCGGACCATGTCGGCGGTGATCATGCCGCGCTCGGTCGTGATCAGGTTGACCAGTAGCTGAGAGTGCAGGACTGGCGCGCCACCCTCATAGTTGACCACGTGGCACTCCCGATCGCAGAGCAGCTCCCAGCCGGGGCGGCTCTGCACATTGAGGCAGATTTGATTGGCCATCGTGCCCGACGGCACGAACAGCGCCGCCTCGCGCCCGAACAGACCGGCTACATACCTTTCAAGTTCTTTGACCGTGGGGTCGTCGCCGAAGACATCATCGCCAACCTCCGCGGCGGCGATGGCCTGGCGCATGGCCGGCGACGGTCGGGTAACGGTGTCAGAGCGGAGATCGATAGTTTTCATGGGCGGGAATATATCGTCGCGGTTGACCTTTGTTAAGCTAATTGACGACTGAAACGTGCGGTGATCGCTGCACAAAAAAACGCCTCCCGCAGACCGAAGTCCGGAGAGGCGTTTCACAGTTGTACTGACTGATCAGAGTTGCGGAGTCACATTGAGAGCCTGGGGGCCTCGATCAGTATGGGTGATTTCGTACAAGACTTCCTGTCCTTCTCTGAGAGTCTTGTAGCCGTCCATCCTGATGGCAGTGTAATGAACGTAGATGTCGCGATCCGACTCACGATCAGCAATCAACCCCCAACCTTTGTTCTCGTTGAAATATTTGACTCGGCCTTTGGACACAAGTACACCTCCAGTACCGTGTGAAAAGTTTCCGGTTTGAGCTCCATGCTCTACATAGATTATACGCCCCCCTCAAAATTGACGCCAACAAAATCTTGAAGAAAATCGGTCCACTACGCAGAGTTCTGAACATAGCCGAACGGAAGCCGCGCAACTTGTTGTATCCAAAAGAGTTAGATGCGCGGTTGAATTCTGTCAGCTGCTTTCGAGTATCCTCTGGAGTAATGTCATCGCCAGACCTGAGACAATCGGCACGCTGATGTTATCGTCTACTTTGAGCGAGACTGCTTCGGTGATCGTGGCCACAGTCGCCCCCACCAAAGCGACCGTCAAAGTCAAACCAGGCGCAAGCACTGCGACCAGAGCCGTGCCTACCAGGCACGCCACGGAACCCTCGACAGATTTGCGCCCAAACCGGTGCCGGCCGAACTTGCGTCCGACCAGGGCGGCGAAGGTATCGCCGACTATGATGAACGCGATCGCGGCGATCGCCACCGGCTTGCTGTACATCGCAATAGTCATACACACTGAGATGAGAATGTACGTGGCGCCGGTGAAATCGCCGAGCTGCTCATGACCGCGCACCATTTGGCCGCCAATCCGCGAGGCGAAATTCCGCCAGAAGGCCCATTGACGAAGGCGCGAGATATCGATCAGGAGCATCGCCAGCGCGATCGGGATCAGAATGGCCAGGGCCTGGCGGGGAGACAGTCCGAGGACATAATAGCCCGTCGGGATCACGAGGGCTGCCATGTGAGTCCCTTTCCGCCAGAGTTCCTGGGAGAAGGGGATCTCACCGGCCGTGGTATGCTCAGAAGTAGGAGTCACTGCTTGGTCTGGGCAGGGTACGCGGGTGATTCCTCTGGGAGAGGCGCGGAAGCTCGAACGGCGGAAGCACTCCCGGAAACCGCACCTGCTGCTTGCGAAATAGTTCATCGCGGAAATCGAACCACTTTTGCCGCCGATACTGCTCGATCAGCAAGCTGCGAATCGCTCCCGCCGCCATGTCCAGCGACTGCGGATACTCCCGTTCCAACACTCTGGCGATATGATAGCCGCGCGGTGTTCTCACGACCTTGGTTACCCGACTGGCGTGCGTGCGCCGAAGCGCGTCGAACAAGACTGGGTCGACCGAGCCCTCTTTAACTACGCCCATGTTTTCATAGATAACCGAATACCCCTCTTCCCTGCCGTAGTATTCAGCCAGGTAGGGCAGCGTGAATCCCGATTGTATCTGCTCGCGCAGGAAATGAGCCAGCTCTTCTTCCTGCACCAGGAGCTGCTCGGCGCGAATGAACAGAGGCGGGTTGAACACGTGGTAATGTTCTTGATAGTACTGCGCGACGGCCGAATCGCTGGGCGCCCAGGTGTCAGGATTGTAAAGCAAGGCCAGGCGCAGGGCTTTCACAGTTTCGCGCCAGACCTGGCGCTCGGTGGCCCGATGATTGGGGAGCGTGTCCAGCCCCAGGCTGCGGGCGGCCTGCACGATTATGAGCGGGCCGGCCGCGTGCATCACCATAAGGCGACGCATATCCGGAGTAGTGTTGCTGACCTGATAGCTCTTGCGGTAGTCGTCCTCGAGTCCCTTCAGCCGGAAAAAATCAACCGTGTCGGTCTTATTGACAACCGCCGCCCAAACCGAATCCGCCACGAGATGAACAATCGTATCGGTCAGCAACAGGTCGTTGTACTCGAATACGGCGGCGCTACGAAGGCTGTCCACAATCCGGTTCGCCCGGCCCGAGCCTTTTATGTTGAAAACCGCATTGTACGCTCTGGTGTATACCCATGACGAATCCAGCGGCTGGGGACCGCCGGGATTATAAGCCGCCCGGTAGAGCATATGCCATCCGTCGGCATCCTTATACGGCACCGAGTACTCGCCATCCTGCAGCGAGAAGGCGATTGAATCGAACGGGTCCACGTAAACTCCGCGTCGTGTCCACCCCAGATGTCCCCCCTTCTCGCGAGACATGACATCGTGTGAGAAATTGAACGCTACGTTCTGGAATGGCTCGCCGTACTCCAGTAATTGATAGAGCCGATGAACGAACACTTCGGCGAAAGCATCGAGGTCCTCACGCGTGAAGCGCGCCACCAGCAGCGAGTCTCGTCCCTGGCGAAACCCGAGTGGACTGCTTAGAATGTGATAGATGTTCACCTGTTCCGGCAGCGAGAATTCCTCGGCGTGGCTGTGGTAGTAGTCGATTACCTCCTGCGAGTCGATCGCAATTGTCGACCCGACCTGGTTCGTCCAGAACAGGTGCTCCAGAGCGGCGTTGGTGCGGTCACGATATTCGCGGTACTGGTACCAGTGCTTGCCGAGCTCGAATTCGTCAACGGTCAGACCGATCAACGTGTCAACTGTCACGCTGTCCCGAAATGCCTGAATTACAGAATCGGAGACCGGCCCGCCGACCGAGGACACGCGGCTGAAATAGATCAACTCATAGAGGTGCTTGGCCGGAATTCTAAGGCCCGGCTCGGCTTCGACCACGTTGTAATTGAGGCGCTCGAGAGTGTCCCATCCGACCGGCGGCGGACCCCCGCAACCGCTGAAAATCAGGCTGCAAGTCACCAACGTCAGGCCGAGGCCAACACAAACGCGCATTCGTTACTCCATTCCCGGTAAAATCGAGACTCCAACTTATACATCCGGGGGCCGAAATCAAGGCCAAATGGATTAGAACGGCGCAACTGAAGCGCGCTCATCGGTAGGGGTCAGGCCGGGCGCAATCGAACGGCCCAGCGTGTAACTGCTGAACCAAACCGTAAAGGTGGTTCCTTCGCCGGGAAGGCTATCCAGGTCGAGGCGCAAGCGCAGCGCATTGCAAATACGATGGACTATGGCAAGACCCAGGCCGGTTCCTGATTTCTTGGTGGAGTAAAATGGCTGGAAGATCTTCTCCTGCAGCCTCGGTTCGATACCGGGGCCGTTGTCGCCAACGCTCAAGCGGATCACATTTTCACCCGGGCCGCGCTCCAGGCGAAAGGTCACATCCCCGGGACGGCCATCAAACGACTCGCAGGCATTGATGGCCAGATTCATAAGCAGTTGCCGGATCAGGTCCTCATCGCCGAAAACATAGGCGATCGATTCATCGGTCTCGAACCCAAGCGTAATGTTGTCCGCCACCGCCTCGTGGCGTCGCAAAAGCTCGCGGATGTCGGCGACCACGTGGCAGAGTTCTACTTTATTGTAAGCGGGGCGCCCCATGCGGGCGTAAGTCAGGAAATCGCTGAGGATCTTATTGAGCCGCTGGGATTCCTTGGTGATCAGGGCCATGAGCCGGTGGTTTTCTCCGTCAAGCTGAAGCTCCTTTTGCAGGACTTCAACCGACCCCGATATGGCCGCTAGGGGGTTGCGTATTTCGTGAGCGATCGAGGCCGAAAGCTCGCCCACTGCGGCCAGTCGGTCGCTGTTGCGGACTTTCTGCTCGAGTTCCTTGGCCTCGGTCAGGTCCGAGAATATGGCGATCACGCCGCGAAGTTCGCCGAAGTCCTCGGTAAGTATCGAGGTGGACAGCCCCACCGGCACACGCCGGTTGCTGGTATCGACAATTTCCAGCTCCCTCCGCGGGTAGCTTGATCGCGATAGTACCCCGGTCATCAGGCAGGCGGCCAGCTCCGGCATCCGCTCCGAGAACACCTCGGTGCAGGGCATCCCCTTGACGTTTTCTTCGGTGTAGCCGAGAATCCGTTCCGCCGCGCGGTTGAAGTATATGATGCGGCCGGCGGCATCGACCGTCAGCAGGCCGGAATTGAGGTGCCGCAGGATGTCATCCGTTTCGAGCCGCGCCCGCTTGAGCGCGCTGGAAGCGTCGTGCAACTGGCGCTCCTGGTGACTGAGCCGTTCGGCCAGATAGCCGGATATGAATGCCGTAAGATAGAAAACGAGCAGGTGCAGAAGGATACCGTAGAACGCCAAATCGTTCGAGGAGAAGATGGTCTCGAAAACCTTGACACTGAACTGACCGGCGACGTTACTCAATCCAAGCCAGATGGCAAGAACGTAAGCGGCCGACACCACTGACGCCACCACCAGGGTGCCGGCCACGCGGTAGGCCAGCGCCGCCGATACGATAGTAAGGACAAAAAGGGCTGAAAACGGCGAGTGCAGATTGCCGGTGACGAAAATTATCCCGGTCTCCAGCGTGATTTCGAGCAGGAACTGCAGAGCAATCAGTACCTGAGTCACCCGGGTCAGACGAGACCTTTTCTCCAGCGCGAGACTGATCGCGAACGCCAACGTCACGAACGAGTAGAGGATGACCTGAAAGTGCAGATACCGGGGGTAGTGCATCCAGGCAACGACAATAGCGATCAGGACCACATAGGTGGCCAGTCGCAGCGGCAGAAACAAGCCGAGTCTTTGAGGCGCAGAAGTACTATCCATATACGGCAAACGGCCCGCCGTGGCGGGCCGCCTGACTCACTTACTTGAACGCAACCGAAAGCGCCACGCGATCAGTTGAACTTTCCAATTATGTCGAACATCGGCAGATACATCGCGATCATAATGCCGCCGATCACAATGCCCATGAACACGATGATCACCGGCTCGATCACCGAGGTCAGCGCGCTCACGGCCGCGTCTACTTCCTCGTCGTAAAAGTCGGCGATCTTGTTCAACATCTCGTCCAGGCCGCCGGTCTTTTCGCCGACGCCGATCATCTGGATTACCATTGGCGGGAAGACGCCGGACGTCTTCAACGGTCCGGTGATGGTATCGCCCTCAGCGATGGCCACGACCGAGCGGTTAATCGCCCGCGCCACGACTTTGTTGCCCGCCGTCTTGGCGGTGATGTCAAGGGCTTCCAGAATCGAAACGCCTGAGGCCAGAAGTGTCGCCAGTGTGCGGGTGAAACGCGCCACTGACGATTTCCTGACCAGATTACCGAGGACCGGAATCCGCAGCATAGCCTTGTCCACCGCCATACCGCCGCTGGGGGTGCGTTTCCAATAAAGGAACACCGCCAGCAGACCAACCGACCCAAAGAACAGGTATAGGATGTTTGAACTCAGGAAGTGCGATATCGCCAGCACCACTTTGGTGGGCTCGGGAAGCTCAGCACCGAGTCCGGCGAACATCTTGGCGAACACCGGCACGATAAAGGTCAACATACCAAATGTGACCAGGGCGGCGACAATCATAACGACGCTCGGGTATACCATGGCGCCTTTGACCTTGCGAATGAGCTGGTCGGCCTTTTCGCGGTAGACCGCAAGGCGGACCAGGATGGTATCGAGCGCTCCGCCGACTTCACCGGCCTCCACCATGTTGGTGTAGAGCTCATCGAATATTTTCGGATGCCGCTTCATCGCATCGGAGAGGGTTGCGCCGCCCTGTACAGCCTCGCGGACCTGGTTGATTACCTTCGCCAGTTCCTTGTTCTCGGTCTGGGCGCCCAGGATTTCGAGACACTGCACCATGGGCAGGCCGGCCCCAATCATGGTCGAGAACTGGCGTGTGAAGCGGGATATTTCGACCCTCTTGATGCCGGTGCCAAATTTGATATCGATCTCGGCGGCCTTTTTGTTTATCGATACCACCATGATCCGGTTCTGGCGCAGCACTCGCTCCAGATCGGCGCGGGTGTTGGCCTTCATGGTGCCCTGGACTGCGGCCCCGGCCAGGGTCTTGCCCTTGTACTCGAAAACTGGCATATCAGTATTCCTTTCTCATTCCGATCTCAGCACGCCGCCTCAGGCGTAGGCCGGCGCTTTCTGCCGCGAGAGCATTTCGCTCAGCTCCTGCTGGTTGTGGCTGGTGCCCATGGCATCGTTGATGGAAATCTTACCGGCCTGGTACAGCTCGGCCAGCGACTGATTCATCGTCTTCATTCCGTATTTTTGGCCGGACTGGATCATCGAGTACAATTGATGGATCTTGTCATCGCGGATGATCGCTCTGACCGCCGGCGTGGCAATCATGATTTCCATGGCGAGCACCCGCCCGCCGCCGATTTTCGGTATCAAAACCTGTGACACCACGGCCTGCAGCGTGAACGACAGCGTCACCCGAATCTGCTCCTGCTGATTGGTCGGGAAGACGTCCACAATTCGGTTGATCGTCTCCGCGCACGAGTTGGTGTGCAGCGTGGCGAAAGCCAGGTGGCCGGTCTCCGATATCGAGAGCGCCGATTCGATCGTCTCCAGGTCACGCATCTCACCCACCAGGACCACGTCCGGGTCCTCGCGTAGGGCGTACTTCAGTGCGGACGCGAACGACGGCGTATCCGAGTATACCTCGCGCTGGTTTATGAGCGCCATCTGGTGGCGGTGCAGGTATTCGATCGGATCTTCCACCGTGATTATGTGCACCGGGCGCTCTTTATTGACTTTGTCGATTACGGCCGCGAGCGTGGTCGATTTACCGGAGCCGGTCGGGCCAGTCACGAGTACGAGGCCACGCGGCAACTTGGCGAAATCCGATATCACTTTAGGCAGACCAAGCTGCTCAAAAGTCTTGATCTCATAGGGAATCTGGCGCAGAGCGACTGCCGCGTTGCCACGCTGCATGAAGATGTTGGCGCGGAACCGGCTCATTGATTCGATACCGAAAGAAAAATCAAGCTCCCAATTCTGTTCGAATTTTAGCTTCTGTTTCTCGTTGAGCATCGAATAGGCAATCTTCTTCGTTTCCTCACTGGTGAGCATGTCATAAGGCATTCGCTGAAGTTTACCGTCAACCCGCACCACGGGCGGGGATCCGGCGGTGAGGTGCAGATCCGATGCACCCATTCGAACCATCTGTTCCAGCAATTCGCGCAACGAGACCATCGAGAACTCCTCTTTCTGCGAAAGCGGTTTTGACTCCCAAAGTTGTTCTCTGTCTGTTATCGGTAATCAGAGCAGAATCTTGACCGCCAAAGTGCCGGTAGGCCGGTTTAAGTGATTGACGGGCAAATGATTCTGGGGGGGACGATAAAGCCTGGAGAGTGTTAGTTCGTACCGGTCACAGAGAAAACTTCGTCGATACTGATGACGCCCTGCTTCATCTTGTCCACCGCCGCCATGCGCAGCGAGAACATCCCCTCGTCCATCGCGACTTTTCTAATGGCGGAATCGGCAGCCTTTTTGAGGATCATCTCTTCGATAGCCGGAGTTACCGGCATTACCTCATAGATACCCGTTCGGCCCGACTTGCCGGTGTTGTTGCAGGCGCTGCACCCTTTCCCCCGGAACGCGCGAATACCCTTGAGCATCTCCGGCCCCATCTTGAGCGCTTCCACTTGCTCTGCGGTCAGGTTGACCTCTTCCTTACACTTCTGGCAGATCTTTTTGACCATGCGCTGGGCCATGATGAGCTGCGTGGCCGACGCCACGAGGTAATTGGGCGTACCCATATCGATTAGACGAGTCACCGACGAGGGCGCGTCGTTGGTGTGCAGCGTCGAAAACACGAGATGGCCCGTGAGCGCCGCCTTGATGGCGATCTCGGCGGTCTCACTATCACGAATCTCACCGACCATGATGATGTCCGGGTCCTGACGAAGGAATGAGCGCAGGGCGTTGGCGAAGGTCAGTCCGATGTCCGGCTTGACCGCTACCTGATTAATCCCCTCGAAATTGAACTCGACCGGGTCCTCGGCGGTCATGATGTTGACATCGATTGTATTCAACTGCTGAAGCGCGGAGTACAGCGTTGTCGTCTTACCTGAACCCGTCGGGCCGGTGACCAGCACAATGCCGAACGGCGCGTGAATGCGCTCATGGAAGCGAGCCAGGTCGGGCTCGCGAAAACCGAGCTGGGTCATATCTATCCGCAGCGCCATCGGATCGAGAATTCGCATTACGACCTTCTCGCCGAATATGGTCGGCAGCACCGAGACACGAAGGTCGACCGTGCGACCGGTGATCTTGATCTTGATGCGCCCGTCCTGGGGTAACCGACGTTCCGAAATGTCCAGTTCGGCCATAATCTTGATACGCGACACGATGGCGGCGCGGTATTTGAAGGGCAGCGGGGCCATCTCCTGAAGCTCGCCGTCGATACGGTAGCGCACGCGAATCTTCTTCTCGTACATCTCGAAGTGGATATCGGAAGCCCCCATCCGGATGGCGTCGCCGATGATCGAATCCACCAGCTTGACCAGAGGCTTGTCCTGAATCTGAGACATCAGGTCGGTCTCGGAGGGGATGTCCTCGGTGGAAACGACCTCGAGATCCGGATCGTCTTCGAGACCTTTGACGATTTCAGACAGGGCGCCGGTGTCGGCGTAGTATTGCTCGATCGCCTTCTCGATTTCTCTTTCGGGCGCGATCGCCGGCTGGACATTGCAACCGGTGATAAACTTGATAGCGTCGAGTACGTAGATGTTATTGGGGTCGCTGATGGCCACCAGCAGCGTCTTGCCGATCTTGCTGATGGCGATGACTTTGAACTTGCGGGCGATATCGAGCGGGATGAGCTTGACTACTTCGGGGTTGAGCTCGACATCGCTCAGCCGCAGCGCACCGATCTTAAGGTGCTTGCCGACAAAGTTTATGACCTCGTCTTCCGAGGCGACCGCCCCCAGGTCAACCAGGACTTTGGAGAATTTTTCCTTGGTCTGTTTGGAACGTTCCAGTGCCGCATTCGCCTGATCCTGGGTGATCTTCCCCGCTTTTACCAGAATGGCACTAAGTTCCGCAGACATAATCAGCCTAATACTTCAGCAAAGGACCTCGTATTATTGAATGACCTCCCGGACTTTCGGTCCGGCGGCGGCTGGGGTCAATCCTGGAAGATGTCGTTCAGCCTTTCCTGCGCCTTGTCCGAGAAATCCCCGCTTAGCGCTTCGGCTGGTTCTTTCCGCTCCCGGATGTTCTTGAACACCCGGGCGAGCTCATCGGCCGTCTCCTTGGCGTACAGGCGAACCATACCGATCGTGGTGCGATCGTCGAATATAACTACAAGAATGGAGCGGTCCCCCACAATAGACATGTGGATGTGGTCTTTCTTACCCTGGTGGAAGAGCACCGAAAACTCGGATTCGCCGACCAGCCGGGCGATTTCCCGGGTCGAGGCGAAAGAGCCCGCCAGCAGTGCCGCCAGCGCAGTGGTATCAAGCGAGTGGGTAAAGCCCTGTCGCGTGATCAGGTGGCCGTCCTTGTCCACCAGCAGAGCGCACTTGGCCTCGGCCCCTTTGAGCATCTTCTTCAGAAGTGCATCAATGGTTGCTATTTCTTCTTCGTAGATAATCAGACTGTCGTCAGACATAGTGTCCTCCAGGCAAAACTATTTGATCCCGAACAGGCGCTTGAAAAAGCTGCGTTTCTTGTTCGCGGCGCGACGCCTGAGCGAGGGGGCCATCTGGGGTGTATTCATCGAACCGGCGCCGGTCGCGTGCTCACGTGAATCGGAACCGATGTTTTTCTCTAATGATGCCGCCGGCAGCTCCCGTGGTGCGGACACGACAGGCACGCGGCCCGTGCGACGCTCCGCAGACATCTGGCGATCACTGCCCGGATACGGACGAAACGCGGGATCGGGAGCTACCGCCACTGTCGGCTGCGACGGAGCGTTCCACTCACTCGCCGCGGGTTGCGCGGCGGTTCTCCAGTCGGGTGCGGCGGTTACCGGCTGGGGCGAGTCGGTTCGAGTCGGAATTGTCTCGGCGGTCGGCTGCGGCGCGGCGGCCACCCGCTCACCGGATGGATACGGCGCCGCTTCCGCTGGCGGCGGCGCTGCCCGTTGGCTCATCGCCGACGATCCGGCGGATTTGGCTTTGTCCAGCACCAGCTTTATGATCAACTTGAGGGTGTCGAATACTCCTTTTCCTGATGGCGCCGAGGCCTCGAAAAAAGGCAGGCCTCGGGGATTAAGACGGGCGTTGAGTTCCTGAACCGACAGCACGTTCGGCAGGTCACGCTTATTGAACTGCAGCACCAGCGGCAACTGATTGATATCGTAGCCGTATTCGCGCAGGTTTTCTTCGAGGTTGGCCAGCGACTCGATGTTCTCATCCATCTTGTCCGCCTGGCTGTCGGCGACAAAAACCAGGCCGTCCACGCCTCGAAGCACCAGCTTGCGGGTAGCGTTGTAGTAGACCTGTCCCGGCACCGTATACAACTGGAACTTCGCCTGAAAATCGTTGATCGTGCCTATATTGATGGGCAGGAAATCGAAGTACAGGGTGCGGTCGGCTTCGGTGGCCAGCGAGATCAGCTTGCCCCGGGTGTTCTGCGGCACCTTCGAGTGGATATACTGCAGGTTGGTCGTCTTGCCGGATAAACCCGGTCCGTAGTAGACAATTTTGCAGCATACCTCACGAGCCGAGTAGTTGATTGAGACCATATAGAAAGTAATCCTATTCTCTGACTGATCAGGTCGACAGCTTGAGCTTGTCTATGGCGTTTCGTATCTCCAGACGAATCAGCCCGATGTTCACCACCTTTTCGGTAGTGACCACGAGTATGCCCAGGCTGGCGTCGGTGAAGAAGAGCTTGGCATCGTCCGCCTCTATTGTCACCTGAGTCCAGGGCGTGGTGTCCAAACGGTCCAGGGATTTCTGGATGTTGGACGTGATCGACGCCGCCAGGGCGCCGACTGTCTCACCCTCGAAACCGGACGCCATGTCGGCGGCAATTACGATACCGTCGTTACCGACTACCATTGAGCCGGTCACACCGGGCGTCTTATTGAGATCGCTAAGCACTTGGTACATGAACTCTCTCCGCGTTCGGGTGCAGTTTATTGCCGTAACGCTCGGCGACAAACTTATTAATCATCTCCAGCGCCTGGTTGATGCGGATGTTGAGCAGGTCATCATCGTGGCGCTCGGCCAGGACCATCAGGTAGAGACCCTCGGGCCGCGCCACAACCAGGCGTTTATCTTTTAGTATTAAGTCGACTTTTTCAAGACCGTCCAAATTCCCCCGCTCCAGCACCTGGCCGCTCTCCCCCACGACCAGCAGAGCCAGCGGCGCCCAGTCTTCAGGGCGGACCTGACCGCGCTTGAAGCTGCCCAGAGTGAGTCCCTCGCTGTCCACGATTGTCGCCAGCTGCACGGCGCTGTGTTCGCCAAGGTAATAGACGGCTCTATCGAAACCGTTAAGTTCACGCATGGAGTCCGCACTCCGGTGGTATGCTGCGGAATCGGGTTTACGGGCAGCCGCGAATGCCGGGACCTTCGGCGCCTCCGGGGCCGCCTTAGGCTTGACCGGAACGTGTGCCGGGCGGACAAACTCCGCGCGCGTGTCGGTCTGAATTGGCGGGGCAGCCCGACGCCGTACTGGTTCATCACCATAGAGCTGATCGACCACCGGCTTGAGCACGAACGGCGCCAGCGCTATTTGAAACAGTATAGCGGGGAGATAACCGGACATCCCCAGCGTGAGTGATACCCTGGTCTGCAGCGAATAGACAGCCGCCAGCAGCAGTCCGAACACTGCGCCGAGGGCGAGGCGGTAGATCAAACAGACCCCGGCTCCCTGAATCAGCCGAAGCAGCGTGGTACTGCGGTGGAATATGAATATCACAACGCCGTAGTAAACCAGTTCGTAAAGCGCATTGACCAGGGAGGCCCGGGCAATATCGGTCCCGAGGCGGGACGGAAACACCACCAGAGGTACAATCACCGCACCCAAAGAGAAGATGATGATTCGTCGGTTAGTCTGACCGGTCATTTCCATATCTGCCCTGCCTAAAGTATCTGCACTCGTTCGACCAGCGTGGCCATCCTCATTCGCAGCGAACCGAGATTTACGTTGGCGTCGCTCATGATGACAAACATCCCGCCGCTTACGCGGATGATATAGAACACCTGGCGACCCGTCTCGATAAGCACTGCTCCAACCCGGCCAAATGAAATCTTCATCAGCTCCTGGTCGAGGAACTTGCTGACCTCAGCCATGGACGCACCACATACCGCCGGATCGGCTTTGGAACTCCACTTCGTCTCGAGGACCAAGCCTTCCGAATTGACATACAACGCCCCGCCCACACCGCCTATCTGAAGCGATTCGGCCAGCATCTCAGCCGGACTCAGGCGGGTCGGAGCCAAGGGTCTTGGCACGGGCGCAGTCGGCGTGACCGGCTCAGGTTTTACCGGCTCCGGTTCCGGCTCCGGGCCACCAAGCTCAGCCTGTTGTTCCTGCGGAATGCGCAGAGCGATATCGAGCAGGCGCTGAACATGATCGTTGCCGGGATCGGATGCGGCGAGCCGCTTGAGTAGGCGGATGGCGGCCTGGTACTCGCCCTTGTATATGTAGATCTCCGCCAGAAGGAGTTCGATCGTCCGGCTGTTCCCGTCGACCTGCCGCGCCCTCTCCAACTCGGCTTCAGCCCAATCGTAGAGACCGCGATCAAGGTTGACCCTGGCCATCACCATGTGGGCGGCGCCGTAGTTAGGATGCAGGCGCAGGCCATTGTGACAGACCTGGAACGCCTTTTCCAGTTCGCCCTTTTTGCGGTACGCCTCCGCCAGCGCCGCGAAGATCTGCGAATTGGGATCCATCTCCAGTATCTTCTGGCACTTGGTGATGCGATTATCGATTTCCAAGTCGACTGTCATTAGCTTCCGCTCGTAACTTCCGAAATATCAATCGGTTGCCTGAGAGGTCGAATCCGGGCTGTGGTATTTATATATCTCCCAAGCGGTTATGTCAACACAAATAAACTCAGCTCAAGACCTTTTTCGTCTCGAAAACTCCGTAGAAGAACACTCCCGCGGCGATTGCCGTCAAAGCCGGAGCCACCCAGGCCGGGATGGGTGCAATCTCGGTCACCCGCACCAGAGTGAGGATTTGAGCGAGCGCCAGGACGCCGAAACCGGCGATAAAGATCTGCCACGCCCGGCTAAGGTAACCTCCGCGAATGACTCCCAAGAGCTGGAAGCCGACCACGATGGCCGCCACCGCGAGGCCAAGCACCACCAGACTCAGAAAATTCGGCGGGCTGACAATCACACCCAGGTTGGCCGCCTCGCTGCGGCCGACCAGGCCAAAAACCAGAACCAACGTAGTTATGCCGGTCATCTTCATAACGAACCCCTCAAAAGCTTCACCATTTTGTCGGCACGCTTGATCGTACCGTAGAAATCTTCTTCGATGTTGTACCGTTTGACCAGATCGCGCCGACTGGCCAGCGGTTCCGATATTTCCATTTTCACTTTGGTCATCGTGTCATGAAAGACCCCGTCGCCCAGAAGCTGGTAGACATACAGGAGCTGCTCGGAAAGCATCCTCTCCAGTCCGGCCATGAGCTGATGATAGCGGATGTGTTCGGGCATGGAGCGCACGGCCGCCACAAACTTTTCAAATGGCGGCATCAGGTCGGAGCGGGGATCTACCCCAGGGAAGAACGTGGTCAGGCCGGAGCGGTACTTCGATGCGAACGACGGGTACTTGGTGTTCTCGCCGCCCAGCATTTGGGCTACGCGGGAGTGCACCTGATAGAAACAATTTGAGTACAGCTTGAAGACAATCGCCAGCACCGCCTCTTCCTCGTCCTCGAGTTCCGCATCCTGGGCCTTTTCGCTCTTGCCGGCCACCTCAACGAGGTGATTGACAATCAGACGGTAGAGCGCTCGGCAGGTGACGAACTCGCCCATAGGCGAGAGATTGATCAGCTCGGGGAGGGTTCGTTCACCGTTGATGAGCGACAGCAGGCGGAACTCATCCATCGAAATGGTCAGTTCTTCTCGGTTCGACTTAGGTGACTTGGAGATGCGCAGCAGAACGTCGTCGGCCGGAAGTACTTTCTGAATCTCCATCCACTCGTCGATTCGGCGCGTGCCCTCCATGATCACGTTCATGGTGGCCAGCTCGATCAAAAAGGGCGCGTTGCGCGGCGCGACTCCCTCGTGGAAGACAAAATCGCCCTCCTGCCACGAGAACAGGTTGTACACGATCTCCTCGATCTGGAGCTTGAGGCACTCGGCGATCTCATTCTTGTCGAACAGCCCCATGTCGATCAGGGTCGTGCCGAGCTGGCGGCCGGTCTGTTTGTGCAGGCCGATCGCGCGTTCGAGATCCGACTTGGAAATCCGCCCCCGTTTCAGCAGCATGTTGCCGAGCAAATCCTCCGCGCTGTTGACCGACGACGCGTACACGATATTGCCGTCTTTGAAGGCAACTTCCTTCTGGCGGGTCGTGGTACGGCACTCCAGCATTCCGGTTTTCTTGCCGGTGGCAAGAAGCTGAAGGATGTCGGGGAACGCCACTGTTCTCAGATTACCTGATAAACTCATCTTAGTCACTTCCTGGACATAGTTCGATAGGCAGTCTGGTCCTGTTTTGACGCCAATTCTTTATAGTTATCGGGCCAAAAGGGGCTTTCCTTTAAGCGAAAGGGCAGCCAGCCGGGGCGCTGTTGGGCAGGATCGCCCTATGGCACGCTAAATCGACATCCCTTGGCGCATGAGCTCTGAGACTAATCAGCGAGGGAGGTCGATTTCGATCATGCCAAGGCGCGACAAATCCTGCACGAAGTCTGGGGTGACGGCATCGGTGTCAAATTCGACATCCGGCCACGAGGCTCCGGACGCCTGTGCGATTTCTGAACAGATGATTCGGTCATATCGGGCTTCTGCAATCCGGCGCCAGTCTTCGGAGTTTGGCGTCCAGCGTCCGCTGATTACCAGTAAACGGTTCTGTGCCTCAGGTAGTGAAGACGGCCGATGCAGCGACGTCGACTCCACAACTTCAATTTGAGCGTCGCCGACCCGAATGCCGACATACCCGTCTCCAAGGTGGCATCCCGACCGTCCCGTGGAATCGATTCGGCCGCCGAACGGGACAATGGCGCCGGCGTATGCGATGTCACGACGAAAGCCCTGCGCGTCACTGACCGTACCTGCAAGACCTCGAGCTATCCAGATGGTGTCAGCGGAAAACCGCTGCGCCAGCCGCAGAATGTAGTCCATGGCATCGAAATCTGCGGCCAACACCACCAGGTGGCGAAGCCGTGAGACATTTTGACGGCGCAGGTTCGGGACGAGCATGCTGGAATCGGCGGCGTAGGCCGTACGGGTGAGATTGGTGATGACGAGATCGCCATCGGCTTGTTCGGGTGTCGAGAGCGTAACGCTCAATCCGCCGGGGATGCGTTCGATTCGCAATCGTGCTGAATCGCCGTCCAACGATGCCGCGACACCGGCGACGAGGTATGCGTTTGCTGCCAGAAGAACTCCGAATACAACAACCTTTCTGGCCCATGTGCGGACGATTGCCACTACAGTCAGAGTGAGCAGCACATAGATAAAGACGACTATCAACGACCCCAGGCTTGAAGCGAAAAGCGCACCGGCCCCCAGAACCGGCATGTGGTCGCCACCGAAAACCTGCAGGACTATCACGACTGCGTTCAGCCAGAGATTCACTAGGCTGCCCACCCAGGCGCCGAGCAATGGCCATATTAGATCAGCTACCAGCAGGACGAGTATACCAATGACGCCGACTGACACCAACGGCACAACTGCCAGATTGGCCGCCAGAGAGATGACGGGAATTCGCTCGAAGTACAGCGCAATCAAGGGTGTCGAAAACAACTGCGCGACCAAAGCGACCATTGCCGGCAAGACCAGCCACCGATACCAGCGACGCTCGTGAACCGGCTGGAACAGCACGGCCAGCCGCGGCACGACAAAAACCAGCCCCCAGGCAGTCACGAAAGACAACTGGAAACCTACGTCGAAAAGCTGCGCCGGCCGAACGAGCAAGACGATCAACGCCGTCACCGCGATGATATTGTTCAGATCGAACGGGCGTCCGAGCAAGCGCGCACCCAGAACAAGCGCTGCCATAATAGACGCGCGCATGACCGACGGGTCCCCGTAAGAAACCCCTGCGAATACAGCTATAACAATCAGGAGAACGATCGAACGGGTGGCAGGTCCCAGCCAGAACGGGCGCATCACCCACAGAAAGAAGATGATCACCAGGGCCACGTTGGCGCCGGACACTGCCAGCAGGTGCAGCGTGCCGCTGTCGCGAAACAGGGTGTAGACGGCAGGGGGAATATCCCTGGTTTCGCCGATGAGGAAACCGCGCGCCAGGGCCGATGTCACCGGGCTGAGGTTTCGGTCGAAGCTCGCGCGAATGGTCTCCCTGATGTCATCTACAATCGGCCAGAAACCGACAGGGGGGCGCCGATCCACATGTACGCTTAGCAGGGTGGGCAGGAAAGCCTGCGCGGAAATTCCCCGCAGGTTGAGATAGCGACCGTAATCGAAGTCGTCGTGTCGCCCGGCACGCACCGGGTAGACGCGCGCAGAGAAAGCGATGCGATCGCCGCGCTGGAGCAAAGTGGTGGTGTCGGTTACCTTCAAAAGCAGGCGTCCGTAGACTCGACGAGTCTGCGAAGCAGCAGCGGAGCGGAAGGAGAGCGAGTCGACTTCAATAGTTATTTCGGTCCTCCCCCGTCTCATTTCAGGCCAGTCGTCGACCTGTCCGAACACCCGGCACAGCGTGGGTACCGCGAGGACCTGCCGAATATGATCCGTGCCGCCGACATGGAACCGCAGCGTGAAGCTGACCGCAGCCACCGCAGTCAGAGCCAACCCGGCCAGGAGAGCCGACACGGCCCAGCGCTCCTTCCTGCGCTGCCATACCGCCAGCGCCAGGGCAATTACGCCTACTGAGACACACAACGCCAACGGCGGCGTAACCAGGTACGCCGCCACGATTCCAGCGACTACAAAGCCAAGTAGGAAAAGACTGGGATAACTTTTCAGCACAGTCCCCCGCTCACAATTATGTCCGTCGCCTAATTCGATTTTGGATGAGCCGCATCTCGGGTACTCTCAGTATTGCACATAGAAGCAGATACAGGATCACGCCCACCGTAAACTTCGCCCCGAATTGCCAGAGCCTGGCGATGCCCTCGGGCCAGTCAGATGATGCGGGAATGGGAAGCATTGATGCACCATAAAACGCGACGGCCGATGCCACGCCAACTTTCACGAAACTGAACAAGAGGGGTCGGTACTCCAGGCTTACCCCCTTTCGCGGAAGATACACGAGAAGCAAAGCGAAATTTACCAGACCGGCAATCGATGTTGCCGCGGCCAGCCCGGCGAAGCTGAGCAGCTTCATCAGGGGATAATAGAGCGCGATGTTTACAGCGACGGAGATTATCGAAATCCGCATCGGTAGCGAGGAATCTTTCAGGGCATAGTAAATCGGCACGGTCACGCGGACAGCGGCAAAGCCGATCAGCCCGTACGAATAATGCAGCAGCGCCAGGCCGGTGTTGACGGTGTCACCCTGCGAAAACCGCCCCCAGCGATAGATAACGTCGACCAGATCGGTTCCTATGATCGCCAGAAACGCCGCCGAGGGAATGATCAGAAACAGGTTGAGGCTGAGGGACTCCGAAAGCGCCGCGCCGAGGCGATCAAATTCTCTACGGGCGGCCAGCTCGGATGCGTTGGGCAGAGCGACCGTGCCGAGCGCCACAGCGAACACCCCCAGCGGGAAGTGCATCAATCGAAAAGAGTAATTGAGATACGAGATTGAACCTTCCACCAGGTATGACGCCATCAAAGTGCTGATCAGGATGTTCACCCGGCTGGCGGACATCCCGGCTACCATGGGCAGGAACATTCGGAGCACCTTGCGAAAACCTTCGTCAAAAAAGGTGAAACTCCAGCGGAAGCGGAACCCGATTCGCCAGAGCTGCGGCAGTTGCATCGCCAACTGGCCGAGTCCGCCCACCAGCACACCTATGGCCATCGCGTAAATCGGAACGTCAAACCATTGATACATGATAAACACACAGGCGATTATCCCCAGGTTGAACATGGCGGGCGACAGAGCAGGGACTCCGAACCGCCCAAACGAGTTCAACATACCCATCACCAAAGCTGAAAGCGATACGAGCAACAGGTAGACCCACATGATGCGGGTGAGATCGATGGTCAGGGCGAATTTCTCTGCGTCCTCCGTAAAGCCGTTCGCCGAAATGAAGATCAGCACCGGCGTGGCGATCATTCCCAGCAGAACGATCGCACCGACCACCAGCAGGATCGCCGAGGCGACCGTACGCGCAAGGGCAAATGAACTGTCCTCCGATTCGTTCACCAGTTTGTCTTTAAAAATCGGCACGAACGCGGCGGACAGCGCCCCCTCGGCAAAAAGATCGCGCAGCAAATTGGGAATGCGGAAAGCGGCTACGAAGGCGTCGGTGGCCATCGACGCGCCGAAGAAATAGGCCTGCGCCTGCTCGCGGACGAGGCCCAGGACACGGGAAATCGCGGTGGCGCCGGATACCTTGCTGACCGAGGCCACCGTGGAACTTTTCGTCCGGTTAGCCGTTGACAAAGCAGCCCCGCCGATTATATTCCATGGTTGAGTTGTTCACAGAAGCATGAAAGGATGAGAGTTGCCGAATCATAAGTCGTGCGAAAAGCGCATGAGGACGTCCGAGGCGGAACGCAACCGGAACCGGTCGTTCCGTTCGCGGCTGCGTCAGGCCATCAAGGACGTTAGAGTTGAAACCCGAAAGGACGAGGCTGTCCTCAAGTTCAAGGAAGCCACGATAATTATCGACAAAGCGGCCGGCAGCGGACTCATTCATAAGCGCACCGCCGCCCGAAATAAATCCCGTCTGGCCCAGTTTGTCGCCAAGCTATCATAGCTTTTCATTATCGAGCCACCCAACCAATTAAACCCCGCGCCCGACCCCGGCGCGGGGCTTCTTTCGTTTCCACCTGCGCGGCGAGCGTCGTCTATCCAACTTAGGAACTCACCGCCCAAGGATTCAACAAGTTTTTGCCGGGAAGCGCTTGGGCGACTGGACTCGCCCGAGCCATGAGTCACACTTTACGGTCGAGCGGAGGGCGCGGGGCCACCAAGAAAGAGATACTCGATCAGCACGAAGACGTCGCCGATACTGACCCCCGGATTGGCGTCCATCTCCGCAGCGGAAGGGTCGGGGAGCGGGCTCTGACTGATGAAGAGGTGATCGATCAGGATCGTAATGTCAACTACGTCGATAGTTCCGGAGTTGTCCAGATCCCCTTTGTTGAAATGCGCCGATACGCCAAAGTACTCGAATACTTTGGTCATCAGAGCGGTGGCCGAAGCCGGAGTGAGATAGTACAGTGGGAACGATAATAGCACCCGCTTGCCGTTGGCGGTCTCATACGCAAGTCCGACCGGCTGATTCTCCCATTCCGGAAGGTCCAGGAGCGAATTGAAGCGAAGTATGACCTGCGCGCCGGGGCGGCCGGTCAGCTTGGCGATATCGCGCCATTCGTCCACTCCTCGGGTGGGATCGATCTGCACCGAGGGCCAGCCGTCCTGACCGAAGGCCCCGATAAAATCAAACTGCGCCGTGTAATCATAGTACGATAAACCGAATTCACGGTAGAGCAGGTGCGAGGTCGGCACTGATTTGGCAGACCATCCGTACCAGGTCCGGAACCCGGAGATGAGCATATTGGTGCCGTGCTGGGAGAACTCATCGAGGGCGGGTGCGCTGGCGGCAATGTTCTTAACAATCACGTCGTCGTCAATCCAGAGCAGCGTGCCATACTGGCCGATCGTCGATAACGTCACCGGACCGCCGTATTCGTCGGACGGCGCCACGCCGAAGCCGTTCGTACCGAGAATCGTGTCAAGCCAGGCTTCCTGCTGGGCCTGCGTGGGGTCATCGTCGTGATCCTTCACAAATCCATCCCCGATCACCGGCCCACCGTCGTAGGTGGCCGGGTAGATCAGCACCGCCTGAGACATGGGTGACTCGTAACCGTCATTATCGACCGCGGCCACGGCATACTGGTAGCCCACGTGCGGAGTAAGGTCGTAGTCTGTCGCCGAAGTATCGGTGATGCCGTCCTGAATGGTCAGCCATACTCCCACATCTCTAACGCGGCGATACAGCCGGTAGTGAGACAAATCCAGTTCGTTGTTCGACCGCCAGGTCAGATCGACGCGCATCTGGGAACCGTGGGGGCTTCCGGAGAATGACGACGGCGCTCGCGGATACAAAAGCGGTGTGCCGCTTGCTCCAACGCCGTACAAGGCGCGATATCCGTTAGGCGCCACCCCCAATGCCAGGATATAGGCGGTCTGGCCCGTAAGTAACCCGGTGATGGTGACATCACACTGGCCGACCGGAGCCACAACCGAATCGGTGTAGTTCCCTGGCGCACTTCCCCAGTAGACCGTGTATTGGCAACCGGGGTTGCAATCCGACCAGACGACTTCGAGCGATTGACCGTCGCCGACATCAGCAATGCTGGTTATTCGCGCTGGAAATGCGGCATCCGCCACGACCGCGAGCGAGGCCACCGCCGTCTTAGTAACTTCGGCAAAGTACGGGATGTTCAGCCGCGAGGTCAGGTCGAGGTTGGTGTGCCATCCGAGGGTATTGAAATCAGACTCGATGTGGTTGACAATAGGAAAGCCGCGCTGGTCAAACGGGTAATGGTCCGAACTCGAACCGGCGGAGGCGGTCACCGGAATGAGGTCACTTACTCGCACGGCGCTGGCAATGGAGAAATCGCGATAGGCCGTGATGTCGCCCGACGAGAACTCGAAATCCCAGTACGAATTGGCCGTAAAAGCAACCATATCGAAATTGTACATGACCTCCAGTTTCGTTCCAGCGGTGACAAAATCTGCCGAGGCATTCTGGGACCCTACAAGGCCGATCTCCTCGGCGCCGAACGGCATGAAGATCACCGTCTTGCGGAGCGGAACATTGGCCAGCACGCGGGCAGCCTCAAGGGTCAGCGCCGTTCCCGATCCGTCGTCGTCGGCCCCGGGGGCGTAGATAAACCGTCCGGGCGACTGATCGCTGCGTACGTAAGAGTCATAGTGGCCGCCGATCACGATCACCTTGTCCGGCTCTGCCACGCCCGGCTTCACCGCCTTGACGTTGTAATGCCAGGCGCCGCCATAGTAGAACGCGGGAGTGGTAACATCCGTATACCCCCAGTCACGGAACTTCTGGGCGATCCAGTCGCGCGCACGCAGGCACGAATCGGTGTAAGTGTAACGGGTGCGGAAATCTTCGAGACGCTGCACAAAGGCCCGCAGGGAGTCCTGATTTACGCGATTAGTGAGCGAATCCGACGGGTAGGTATCCACCAGCGGAGCAGCAACCACGGGGTGCGGATAGAATATCGGCACGGATAATTCGCTCAGACTGACCGTCTCGAGCTGGGCATCATCAGCCACCGAGGCGGCCTCAGCGCGAGTCAGTTGCATGATTCGGATGTCGCGCCCGAGTTCGATCACGCGGCCAAACGCCTCGAGATCCAATATCATCGGCGCTTTGGGATGATCGAGCGCATAGATCTGATAGACCGCGGCAGGGTCGGCCTCTTCGAGCAGCAATTCGAACTCGAGCCCGGCCGACGACAGCATACCCTGTTGCACCAAATCGGCCGTCACCAGGAACCGGTTGCTGCTCCGAATATAGGCGGTGCCTACAATGGACCGGGCGACCTCAGCATCTGAGTCGCTGCTAATGGTCACCAGTCCGATTGGCTCCGCCAACAATTCAACACTGCCGATAAGGCTTAACGATACGGTTAGAACAAGAGTCGCGACTATTCGGTGACGTCCGTGGGTTGTCATCGGGAATTGTCCTGTTTCCGGGAATTGATCATGTGCCACCCATAGGACGCGAGTACCGTCGCGCCTGTGTAACATATTGTGGGACCGGGTAGTTTCGCCGGTGACCACTGACTCAAAGTACCCTCGAACAGGTTTTTGTCAAGGAGACTGACCGGGTTTGGGGGCCTGCGTATTACAGCACAATTCCCTTTTGGATGGGACAAAACCGGACTCTCGGCCGACCGGTTCGTTGCGGCCGAAGCGGAGGCGGCTGGTTCTGGGGAGTGCACGGGAAATTCTCCGGGGCCGCCCACACCTTGTTCTGCCTTGGCTGAATAAAGACGAGTTCAGTATCAACGCGGGATTGGTATTCGTTCAGCACCTTGCGGCGGCCGCGGCGCGCCTTGAGTTGCGGGCCGTCATTTAAGATCGCGAAGACGAATTCCGGACAAGAGCTGTGCACCCGCACTGCGGTGATCTTCTGCGCGGCTAACGAGGTTTGTACGAAGCGAAGCAGGGCGAAAAAGGCGCCGAATTCAAGATCGACCGGATCCCCCTTGGCCATGCATTTGAAGATGATGCCGTGGCTCGGAATAGCGAACAGAATCAAGCCCTTACCGAATCCCTGAGCCTCCAGCCAGGGCTCCTGAAGCGGTCTGTGGAACGAACCTATGTAGCAGTCTACACGCGGGATGCCGGCGGCCATCCTGGGCTAAAGAGCAACCCGAGTGCCGCTCTCCGGCCGGAGGTTAACACATTGTATATCAGCAGGATATGCTACGACTTCAAGTGCAGATTTCGCTAGTCCGCAGTGCCGTTCACGATTTGGCGAGTTCCGCAGCAGACTACTTACCGAGCGAGCGGACCAGTCGCGATTTGAGGTCCTCGCGCGCCTCGAGATAGGTGCCGATGGCCGTGGCAAAGACAGTCCCGTCGGAACCGGCGGCTGTGCCCTCCGTGGCGTAAACCCGGCCTTTCCGGCTTACGATCCTGCCGGTAATCTTGAGCTTCTCGCCTATCGACACGGGTCGGCGAAAACGAACGGTCATCTCCGCGGTCACGGCAAAAACCCCTCGCGCTAATATAGCCTTAATCATCACCTCATCGAGCAGGCTTGCCAGCACCCCACCGTGATATATCCCGTAATATCCCTCGAATGCCGGCGAGGCCACGACATCGGTGACGGCCTCGCCGTTATTATCAAAGAACTTCGCCTGCAGGCCGAACTTATTCTGATCCCCGCAGACAAAGCAGCCGCCGTATCTAATTATCTCTTTCATGGGGTGAGGATAGGTCGCGGGAAGCGCCATGTCAAAGTCGGGGTCGGGGTAAGTCACGCTTCGGCAGGCTCAGCATGACTTTGGGGTATTGGTGTTTTCGGTGGCTAGCGAAGGCACCGATACTACGGCGTGGAAAACGCATGTGATTTGGTCACCGTGACTCATCCCCCTTCGTCACCCTGAGCCTGTCGAAGGGTGACGTCTACCCCACCACCGTATCCCAAGCAACAAACCGTCCGACGTGAGTCACACAAGAGGCCGGGAACACATGGATCCCGGCCTGCAGAATCGATGCGGCCACACCGACTACGGCGTGCAGAGCGTGTAGTCGTATGACGTCCGCAACTGCCCCACGGCGACATCGGCCGCTATCGTTCCATCCGTAAACGTGATGTCAAACTGCCATTCCGTGGTGGTCGGGATGTCCTCATTGCGGCCGTACTGGTATTCGACGTTCACGGTGCACGTCCCGGAGTTGGGGCAACCCGTGGTCCAGGTCAAGCCGGTACGCGTGAAAGCCAGCTCGGAGACCGTCGAATTGATAATCCAGTTGTTCCAGACCGTCGAATCTGACGCCACGAACTTATCCCTGATCGTCACCTGGAACTCACCGTTGATGGTAGCAGTGGTGCCGTCGATCCCCGTAATGTGGAGATCACCGCGGTTCGTGCGATCGGTAAAAGTCACCGTGGTGTCGTCGCTGACAAAACCGTAGTTATGTTTGACATACATGGCCTGGGCACCGCGCGCGTTGATGCTCAGATTGCCGTTTACCACGTACGCAAGTGAGTCAATAATCGACAGGGTTCCTGTGCCGGATGAGAGATCCGTCAGGTAGGACACGATCCAGCGGCGCTGGTCGACAGTCGAATCCGGCAGGCCCGGCCCCATGAAGGCGTCGCCGATGTCGGTATAGTCGACATCGATAAACGTGGCTACTTCGAGGCCGGCTTCCATTGCGGCCGCAGCCGAATCGAGATACTCATGTACCTGAGACTGAATCAGCCCGAGCATCGACTCGATACCATGATCCTCGGGTGGCGTAGGCGGAGTGAGCTTCTTGTCATCCGAGCAGCCGAGCGCCAGGAAAACGGTTAGAGAAACGGTCGTCCCCGCCGGGAGGAGTGACTTGATGAAACGCATGGTGCGTCTCCTTTCGTTGGATCGCTCCTGCCGGCGGATTAGGCGCGGGGCTCAGTGCTGCAGCAGAAACACCATGATGGCTTTCTGTATATGCAGTCGGTTTTCTGCCTCGTCGAAAACCACCGAGCGCGGCCCGTCCATCACCTCGTCGGTAATCTCCTTGCCTCGTTCGGCGGGGAGGCAGTGCATCACTATCGCCTCGGGTCCGGCCTCCTCCAGCAGAGCGCTATTTACCTGAAACTTCTTTAGTTTGCTCGCCTTTTCTTCTGCCAGATGTTTCTGGCCCATCGAGGCCCAGACATCGGTATAGACTACATCGGCACCGCGGACGGCTTCTTTAGGATCGTCGGTAATCAGCACCCTGCTCTTTGGATTGGACTTGGCGCGCCCGACATGAATCGGGTTGGGGAGCGTGTCTCCGGACGTACCCACCCTGATGTCCAGCGGCACCCGGGAGGCCAAATTCAGCCAGCTATTAGTGACATTGTTGCCGTCGCCGAGATACGCCACCGCGTACCGTTCGCGCTTGCCAAGGTGTTCTATCGCCGTGAAGTAGTCCCCCAGGATCTGGCACGGATGGACCAGGTCGGTCAGGCCGTTAATGACCGGCACCGAGGCGTATTTCGCCAGCTCAACCACATCGGCCTGAGCAAAGGTGCGAATCATGATCAGACCTACGTAACGCGATAAAACTCTCGCGGCATCGGCCACCGACTCGCGCTGGCCGAGTTTGATTTCCTTGTCGGTGATATAGATTGGGTGGCCGCCCAGTTGACTGATCCCTACCTCGAATGAAACCCGCGTCCGAAGCGATTCTTTCAGAAAGATGCACGCTGCTGCTTTCCCCTCAAGAGGTCTCGGGGCGAGCTTCCCTGATTTGAGGTCGGTGCACAAGTCCAGCATTTCGTGGATTTCTGCTGAGCTGAAGTCAGTGATTTCGCAGAGTGAACGGGGCATATCTTCTCCTCAAATGTCGAGTTTACGGCACAATTTCCGGCCAATAAAGGCGGCAAGGGTCAAGCTGTCAAGGCGTGAGCTAAGGTCGACATCCATAACCACTGAAAGCGATCTCGCGGGCGGTTTTTCTTGACTTGAGTCAAATGACAGCTTAGGCATGAACTGCGATTATGGCAGTGTCGCGTGGACCGCCGGGGCGATCCGACGCATGACCGAGACACGGCATTAACAGGATTCTCAGGCTTCAAGGAGTTCAACGTGAAAAAATGTCATTTCAGCGTCCTGATCCCGATTCTGGCGATACTCACTGGTGCGGCATCGGCGGAGACGACCCTTAAAACATCGGGGCAGATCCGAGTGCGGTGCGAGCTTGATGAAAAGTCATTCGATACGGCGTTCACGACCCGGACTTTTGCGCTCATGAGAACACGGGTCGGCTTAGAGGCCACGATCGACAGCAACGCGCACGCTTTTGTTCAATTCCAGGACAGCCGCACTCTCGGAGGCAGGGATCAGTTCGGCAAGCTGCAGTCCGGCTCGTTGAACGACGGCAAAAACGTTGACCTGCATCAGGCATACATCCAGGTTGACCGGATCTGGTTCGACGGCTTTGGCAGCAAGGCCGGCCGGTTTGCGTTCGACCTGGGAAATCAGCGCGTGTTCGGCTCGGTAGACTGGCACAATGTCGGCCGCATATGGGAGGGGGCGATCGGGTGGTATGAGTCCCCCGGCTTCACCATAAACGGCTTCTGGCTAAAACCGCAGGAAGAGAATTACGAAGGCTTCAACGGTGATTTCGATGTTTTCGGTGCGCTGGTCGAGCTGGACAGCGCCGGAGTAGAACTGTTCGCCTTTTACGAAATCGATTTTGACACGGCCGGATCACTCTTTGGAGAAGAAACAAGCGTGACCGATCCGGACGATCATGTGCTCGATCGGTGGAACTTCGGCATCTACTATAAGAAGCAGATCGAACCACTTGATTTAGAGCTAAACGGTGCATTTCAGACGGGCCAGGTTATCAACGAAGCGACTACTTACGATCTCCAGGCTTTTATGTTAACTGCCGAGGCCGGTTATGCTTTCGCCGGTAGCGCCAAAGCACAGATTTCGGCCGGTGTCGACTTCGCCTCGGGCGACGATGATTCCACCGACACGAAAATCAAAACTTACGACAACACGTATTACACCGGCCACAAGTTCAGGGGCTATATGGATAACTTCGTCAATTCGGAGTCGGCGGGGCTTATAGATATCCTGGGTCGAGCCAGGTTTAATCCTCATCCTAACTGGACCGCCGGCGCGGACTTCCACTACTTCCGCACGGCGCAGAACTATCGCGATCCCGGCACCGGACAGGCCACCTTCGACGTCGGCATGGAGATAGACATCACGATCAACACCGTTAGCATAGCCGGAGTCAAGGCTACTGCGGGAGGGTCGGTGTTTCTGCCCAAAGAATCGTTCGTACGATTTCGCGAGGGCGATGCCGACCTTACCCAGGCCGACCCGACATGGTGGCTGTACACTCAAACCACTGTGAACTTTTGACAAGCGTACTCGACTGATAAAGACGACTGAAGGCGATACGACTGGAGGATTAAACACACTATGAGACAGCGAAAAACTATACTAATCGGGATACTGATTATGGGGCTGGCCGGGTCAGCCGTGGTCGGCCAGTATCGCTCGGTTCCCAACAAGCTGACCGAGGAGTCGGCATCGTGTATCGAATGCCACGAATCCGACATGCCGGGACTGGTAAAGGAATGGCGCTGGAGCCGTCACTACGCAGCCGATGTCGGCTGCTTTGAGTGTCACGCGGCTGAGCCGAGTGATCCCGACGGTTTCGAGCACAACGGGTATAACATCGCCATAATCGTCTCACCGAAAGACTGCTCTAAGTGCCACCAGGTCGAGTTCGAGCAGTTTCAGAAATCGCACCATGCCGATGCCGGTGCGATTCTGGGTTCGCTGGACAATGTCCTCGGTGAGGTGGTCGAGGGTCCGGCGGCCGCGGTCAACGGCTGCAAGCAGTGTCATGGTTCGGTAGTCAAGGTGCTCGCCGAGGGGCAGCTTGACCCGGCCACCTGGCCAAACTCCGGCATGGGGCGGATCAACCCCGACGGCTCCAAGGGGTCATGCGCCGCCTGCCATAGCCGCCATTCGTTCGACGCCGCCCTCGCGCGCCAGCCCGAGAATTGCGGCAAGTGCCACCTGGGCCCGGACCATCCCCAGAAAGAAATCTACGAGGAATCAAAGCACGGGATCGCCTATTACGCGAATATCGACCGCATGGCACTGGGAAGCGCGTCATGGATAGTGGGCGTGGACTACTCGGCCGCGCCGACCTGCGCGACCTGCCACATGTCGGCCACCCAGGATTTACCGTTGACACACGATGTCGGCGACCGCATCAGTTGGACTCTGCGCCCGCCGATTTCGCAAAAGGTCGACGCCGCCGCGAAAAAGGCCGGCAAGACGGTCAAGAGCTGGGAGGCTCGTCGGGCAGACATGAAAAACGTCTGCTCCAACTGCCACACGAGCAGTTACGTAGACAACTTCTACACGCAGTACGACGCTGCGGTCGAACTCTACAACAACAAGTTCGCAATCCCGGCGACCAATATCTATGACAAGATCAGATCGACCGGACTAATCACGGCGGATATTACTTTCGACGATGAGTTCGAGTGGACCTACTTCTATCTCTGGCATCACGAGGGACGTCGGGCGCGGATGGGCGCCGCCATGTTCGCCCCCGATTACACGCAATGGCACGGCTTCTTTGAAGTTGCCGACCGGTTCTACGGCCCCTTCCTGGCGCAGGCTCGTGAGATAGTCGAGCACGGCAAGGCCGAAGGTGACGAGAAAGCGGTAGCTGCCAAAGAAGTCGAAGAGCTGATAGCGTCGGTACTCGATATGGATGACCACAAGTGGTACACCGGCAACGAACCGGAAGAGGTAAAGAAGGCGCGAATTAAGGCGGCGGAGGAATTCCGCAAGCGTTACGGGCAGTAGCCGGGCTTGTAGTGGCGACTCGCGCCACGACGTCTCTCACGTAGTGGATTCAGCAGTCCGCTTACCGACGACTTGTTGCGTCAGATTCATAGTCTGAACCATTCCGGCCGCCCGTGGCCGGAATGGGCGGAGAACTGACGCCTCGGCCGCATGCCCGGTGTCCGCCCAGCACGCCGGGATGCTGTTTAGAATTCGAGCAATTCGTCAACCCTCGTTTCCTATGCCACTCGGTCAAATACCTTGCGGCGTGTAACCGCTTGAGGCATATTTCGTAAGCCATATAGAGGAAGCTGAACGAGAGACGAGTAACATGTCCGGGCAAAAATGGATAGCAGGTGCGATTTTAATAGTCCTGGGCGTACTCTTGCTCTGCCGGACCACCGGACTGCTCGATTTCACCTTCGGGGAATTCCTCGGTTACCTCTTTCCGCTTTTTTTGATCGGCGTCGGGTTGTGGCTGTTAGCCCGGCGGCGCAGCCAGGAGAAGGTCGATCCAACGACCGGCACGGCTGCCGAACAGTACCCGTACCCGTCCCCTCCGCCTGCGCCGGCGGTTCATAGCCAAGACTTCCGACGGCCTGAATCAGATCGAACTTCTCGTGGGGCTGCCCCGGGCAAAAGCGTACGAGTATCAGCGACTCCTGAGCAGGGGAAGATCGGCAAGGTGCGCTACGACAAATTCATCGGCGACCTTTACGTAGACTGCAGCGGCGTCTCGCTCCAGAACGTTGAGGTCAGCAGCTTCATCGGCGATGTCGAGGTCAAGCTTCACGGGGGACAACTGGCGCCGGGGCTCAATCGCATGATCATCTCTGGATTCGTAGGTGACGTGCGCGTCCTGGTGCCCGAAGGGATGGCGCTTCTGGCGCAGAGCTCCAGTTTTATCGGCGATATCGAGATGATGGGCAAGCGGTCATCCGGATTCGGAAATTCACTGGACGCTCAAACCGCGGACTATAGCGACGCACCTTCGAAAATGTATATCGCCAGCAATCACTTCATCGGCGACGTGCGGATATACGTGGTCTGACCCGTTGCCCCAGCCCGCCTGCGGCGGGCGCTGGGATGGGAGTCGCTCCCAAGTGAAGAACTGGCCGCCGCCGGCAGATGAGGACATCTGCCGGGCACTACAAACCATGCCGGGTGGCCCACCCGCTTGGGGGTGGGATGAGATTGAGATATCCCCCCTAATTCTTCGCCCCTGACCGCGGGTGCGCTCTTTGATACGCTTTCTTCAGCGTCTCTGCAGTGACATGGGTGTACTTCTGGGTGGTTGACAGTGATGCGTGCCCGAGGATCTCCTTGATCAACATCAGGTCGGCGCCGTTCTCCATCAGGTGCGTGGCAAAGGAGTGTCGGAGAGTGTGCGGCGTGAAGTCAAGTCCCTCGCCGCGTCCAAACTGCTTCACCAGTCGGTCAACCGACCGTACGGTCAGAGGCTGCCCAAGGCGATTCAAAAACAGCTCTGTTGCGTGTGGTCCTCTCTCATCGACAAATTGACCGCGTTTGGCCAAATACACCTTCAAGTCGGCCGTGGTGGTGTCGCCAATCGGCACCACGCGTTCTTTGTTGCCTTTTCCGATCACACGTATCAGACCCTGGCGCATGTCGATATCTCCGAGCCTGATACGGGACAGTTCCTCCCTCCGCACTCCGGTGACGTAAAGCAGCGCTATCATCAGATAATCGCGCCAATAGAAATACGACTGCTTATCCTCGCGGGCATTGCCATGCTCAAACAGCCGAGCGGTGTCCGCCTGCGGCAAAAACTGCGGCAGGCGCGAACCGAACTTGATACGGGGGATTTGAAATAGATAGCCGGCGGTACTCGACCTACCCGCAAGAAACTTCTGAAACGATGACAACGCCGAAAGAAACCGTGCCAGCGAGCGATTAGACACGCCGGAGGTGCCTCGTTGTTGCAGATATACCCGCAAAAGCAGCGGGTCATTCTTAGATTGGTCCGGCAGCGCGGTGTATTGTTCTTCGAGGTATTCCACCCACGGGGTCAGGTCGCGTTGATAGGCCGCAATCGTCTGGGCGGCGCGCCCCTTGTCTTCCGCCAGATCCTTCAAGAACGCTGACAGCGCTTCCCTGAGCATGTTCTAAGGATATTGAAATCAATCGGGGCAGTCAAAGTAAAACGGTGCTGTCCGGTGCCGGATCTTCAGAGACTCTGCAGGTAGCTGGTGAGGTTGATGTCGACATTCGCCAGGCCGAGTTTGCGGCGTATCAACTCGCGGTATTTGTGGACCGTGCCCAGCGAAACATTAAGTGCTTCGGCGATCTGCTTTGAGGTCATGCCGTTCTTGATCAGCCGACAAATCTCCGTCTCACGCGGAGTAAGCGCGGGCTGGCGCTTCTTCAGCAGATCAAGGAAGGGGGCGCTGATCTGTTTAAAGTCTTTTTCGAGCTGCGCCACAAGGGGGAGCTGCGACGGGGATGCCTTCTCCTCGATTCGCTTGAGCATCGGCAGCACCGTCTCGCCAATGTTGGTAGCGATCTGCTCGCGAATAGCCTCGCGGTCGGCGGAGATCTGATTGAGGATTTCCCTGAGAGCGACGTTTTTGTCGAGCAGCGCCTGTTCGCTTTTCTTGCGCTCCGTAATGTCCAGCGCCGTGAAAGTGATTCCTTTCGACCAGTCGGCCGGATCGACCGGTGTCGAGCTGAGCAGGATGTCGATAACCGTCCCGTCCTTGCGCTTCCAACGTGTCTCCACCGTGCCGGTGCCCTTTTCGTGAATCATATCGTATTTGACCCGACCGACATATTCGAATTCTTCATCGGTAGGATAGAGAATCCGGGCACTTTGCCCGATCAGTTCCTCCGGAGTGTATCCCAGCATGGCACAAAGTTTTTCGTTGGCCTGCTTGAGTACACGATCGACTGTGAGGCCGATGCCGACTGGCGCCGCGCGAAAGATAGCAGTCAGCTCAGCCTCCCGCTCGCTCAACGCGGCCTTGACCTGGACCCTGTCGGTGATGTCGTGGAGAATCACGACGGTTCCGCCATCGGGCATCGCCGTCACATACGTATCCATCCAAACCCGGCTGCCGTCTTTTCGCTTTAGCAGCCACTCGCCCTGCCATGTCCCGTTCTGCCGGACCGATTCATAGACAATGCGATTGCCCTGTTCGTAGCTCTCAGGCGAGGTGTGCACGATCATCGTGTCCCGGCCGATCATTTCCTCGCGCGTATAGCCGAACATCCGCAGGGCCGCCGCGTTGGCATACTTGATGATTCGGTCCTTGATGAATACGATGCAACTTGAAGTACCCTCGAACAGAGCGCGAAACTGAGCCTCGCTCTGTTCCAGGGCTCGCTCGGCGCGGCGACGGTCGGTGATATCTTCTCCGCTGCTGAGCGTGCCCGTGATGTTGCCCGACTTGTCGCGGAGGATCATGTTGCGCCAGGATATCAGGCGCTCACGGCCGTCCTTGGTCAGCACCGGGTTGTTAAAACGCTCGGCCAGACTCAGTTCTCCGGCCATCAGTTGGTCAAAAGCACGCCGTGTCCGCTGCCTTTCGGACGCCGGTAGAAAGTGCTCGAACCAGCCTGCGCCGATAATCTCGCTTTCTTCATACCCGAGAATCTGACGCCCCATGCGGTTTATCATGGTGACTCGCCCCTGGGTGTCGAGGGCGACCAAAATGACACCGGCTATGTTAATGTACTCCAGCGTGCGATCGCGTTCGACCTGGACCGCGGCCTGAACAGCCTTTTGTTCCGACACGTCACGATCCAGGCAGATGTATCCGGACAGCATACCGTCTTCGTCCCTCACTCCGATCTGATGGGAGTGCACCCATCGGTAGGAACCATCCCGGCCCTTCAGACGATAGTCGATCTCAATCGATGGCTGCCGATCAGTGTGGAGATCGCGCAACGCCGAGAGGTCATCGGGGTGGATCAGGTGACCGAGAAACCCGGGGTCGGATTCCAGTTCGTCAAGTGAATAGCCGGTCAGCTCCCCGCTGGCCGGATTGAACCCACAGGTGCGGCCGTCGAAGCCCAGGAAATACACCATATCGTCGATTCCACGCAGGGAATCGAGGAGCTGACGGGCAGCCGACGGTACCACGTTCGGCGAGGGATGCCACGAGGGTCCGGCGCGGCCACCGGCGTGGTCGCGGCGGGGGGAGTCGGAATCTGGTTTCGATGCAGTCATAAGTTCGGGCCAATACTACGACTGATCTTCTCGGCGAGGCGAACCCAGGTGGCTTCTACAAGGCTTGTTATAGATCATACGCGCCAATCCGTGGCAACTGCGGGTATTTTGCGGCCAGTTACCGTCGTGAAGGCGCCGGCCGCGAAGTTCTGAGACCATTCAGCCTGTAAGGCAAATCATACCGGCATGGGCAGGTCGAGTCAAGTCGGGCGATACAGTCTTCAAGACTCGTTCATATCAGGCAGGGGTAGTATTCTCGGCAGGCTGCTCTTCGACCATCTCATGCTTGCACTCGGGGCAACGGAGATACTCGCCTTTTACTTTCGACGATTTCTGCAGCATGTACGGACTGCTGCACACGGGGCAAGGGGTAGCCACCGGGCGATCCCAGCTGGCAAAATCACATTTCGGGTAATTGGTGCACCCGAAGAATGTTCGCTTGGTGCGAGTGGTCTTTTCGATCACCTTGCCGTTGCACCCCTTCTTGGGACACTTGACCCCCAGAGTCAGCGGCTTGGTGTTCTTGCATTCCGGATATGCGGAGCAGGCCATAAAGCGGCCGAAACGCCCGGATTTAACCACCATCGGCGAACCACACTTGTCACACTTTTCATCGGTCTGGTTGCGGGCGGCTTCCTCGGGTAGGGGCTGAGTGGACTTGCACTTGGGCCAGGATGAACAAGCCAGGAACCGGCCATTGCGCCCCCACTTGATGACCATCGGGCTTTGGCACTTCGGGCATTTGACATCGGTGGTTTCGACCATCGCCGCCTTAATCTGGCGCTCTTTTCCTTTCAGGGAGGAGAGTTGTTCGCTGAACGGCTCGTAGAATTCCCGTACCACGTCCACCCAGTCGTCTTTCCCCTCTTCGACCAGGTCTAATTCCTTCTCCATCCCGGCTGTAAACTGCACGTTGAATATCTTCGGAAAGTGCTCGACCAGTATTCCGTTGACGGTCACCCCCAGATCGGTTGGGTGCAGTTTCTTTTCAGTCAAGTCGACATACTTGCGCTCTTTCAGGGTCGAGATAATCATGGCGTAGGTCGAAGGCCGGCCGATTCCGTCAGCCTCCAGCCGCTTGACCAGCATCGCCTCCGAATATCGCGCCGGCGGCTTGGTAAACGACTGCTCCGACTCGACCTTGTTCAGCTTGAGGCTCTCCCCTTCTTCCATCGCCGGCAGCTGCTCGTACCCGTTGTCGCCGTTGCCGTTCTCATCCGGCTCTTTCTCCTCGTGATAGACCTTAAGAAAACCGTCGAACTTGATTCGCTGTGACTTGGCCCGAAGGAGATACTTGCCGCCCGTAATATCGACCGTTTCAATGTCATAAACGGCGTCCTTCATCTGCGACGCCACAAACCGGTTCCAAATCAGCTTGTACAGCTTATATTGGGGAGGAGTCAGGCTCTTCCTGACCTTATCCGGAGCCAGAGTTAGATAGGTGGGCCTGATGGCCTCGTGGGCATCCTGGGCCTGCTTTTGCTTTCCATACACCCTGGGCTTACTCGGCAGGTAAGATGCACCGTATTCGGCGGCTATATGGTCACGCACGGCGGTTATCGCCTCGCCTGCTATGCGGGTTGAATCGGTGCGCATGTACGTGATCAGACCAACCGGGCCCTCTTTGCCAAGCTCGACACCCTCGTAGAGCGCCTGCGCAATGGCCATAGTCCGCTTGGGCGACATCCCATGCACCTTGGCTGCTTCCTGCTGAAGGGTCGATGTTATAAACGGCGCAGGTGGACGGCGGATCCGCTCAGTGCGTTTTAACTCAGCAACCTGGTATTTCTGTTTGTGGAGGTCTTTCTCAATCGCCCTGGCGTCGGCCTCGTTCGTGATGACTATGCTGTTGCGGGTGGTTTCGCCGGCCTTGACAACGGTTTGATTGTCGATCTTGAACAGTACCGCCCAGAATGACTCGTCGGACGAATTGGACAGATTGGCTTTGATCTTCCAATACTCTTCGGCCACGAAATTCGCGATTTCTACATCGCGCTCGCATATCAGGCGAAGCGCCACCGACTGTACCCGCCCGGCGGACAGGTTTCGCGCCACGGTCTTCCAAAGGAACGGTGACACCATGTATCCCACCAGCCGATCCAGCACGCGGCGCGCCTGCTGGGCGTTCACCAGGTCGAGATCGATGTCTCGTGGATTTTTGATAGCCTCAGTCACGGCCGACTTGGTAATCTCATTGAAGGTAACGCGATGCACTTTCGCGCGGCTGCCGGGGAGGTTGTTGGCAACATGCCAGGCGATCGCCTCGCCCTCGCGGTCCGGATCGGGCGCGAGATAGACAGCTCGGGCGCTCTCGGCTGCCTTGCGGAGTTTCGACAACACCTTCTCCTTGCCGTCGATCACTTCATAATTGGGCTGGAAGTCGTTGTTGACGTCAACTCCCAGGGCCGATTTGGGCAAATCGATGAGATGACCGATGGTCGACAGGATTTCAAAATCCTTGCCGAGAAATCGGCTGAGGGTGCGCGATTTGGCAGGCGATTCTACAATGAGAAGGTTTTTGGCCATCGAACTTTCCTATGCGACTGGCTAGCGATATTGCTATTCCCTATCGGTCCGCTGGAAATTTACTTTACCCTCCAGCACTTCCTTCAGGGCCACCGCGGTCATTTTCCTGGCTTCAATGTCCACTTCGGTTGTGCCTTCCTGAAGCCGGGCCAGCTTGGCTAGACGCTTGGAATTGAGATGGCGGGCGTGCTTGGAAGCCACCAGGACCATCTCGTATCGATTGGCGGCGATAGTTTCGGTTTTGTCGTTCAGTTTGCTTACCATTAAATCAACTCTCCAATAAGTATCGTGCCCTAACCTGTTAGCTTTCTTAATTGTTCCGGGCCGGTTTGATCCACCCTGCACTCGTGCGCTTCCACAATACACAGAACTTGTGCCACGGCGCGCCCAAGTTCCTTGTTTACAACGACATAGTCGAAACCGTACTTCCGAAACGTTCGCATCTCCTGAAGGGCGTGCGACAACCGCAGCTGTAGCTGCTCGGCGGTCTCGGTGCCTCGCCGCCTAAGGCGGCGGCGAAGTTCGGCCTGCGACGGCGGCAATACAAAGATCGATATGGCGTCGGGGTATTCTCTCTTTAGTTTTGCAGCGCCCTGGACATCCACATCGAACAGCATCGCGCCGCCATCGCGGCGCACATCCTCTATCGGTTTGCGCGGTGTGCCATAGTGATACAAGTGCACCTTGAAGTGTTCAGCGAAAAAGCCTCTTTGGGCCCGGCGACGGAACTCGTCCTCGCCGATAAAAAAATACTCACGGCCGTGGCGTTCACCGCGCCGTTTGGCGCGTGTCGTGTACGAAACTGAAAACCGCCATCCGAGTCGACGGCGCGCTGATGAGAGAAGTCGACGGCAAATAGATGTTTTGCCGCCGCCGGAGGGGGAGGATATGATGATAATCTTGCCCGGTTTGTTATCTCGCACCAGTTGCTCCGCGTTCCTCATTCGACATTCTGGGCCTGCTCGCGAAGCTTCTCAATCTCTTCCTTCAGCGAAATCACTTTCGCCGAAACGTCGAATTCCGAGGCTTTGGAGCCGATGGTGTTGACCTCGCGATTCAGCTCCTGCAAGATGAAATTCAGACGGCGCCCGACGGCCTCAGACTGGTTCATCGTCTGCAGAAACTGGTCAATGTGACTGCGAAAGCGGAGGCACTCCTCTGCGATATCGGTCCGGTCGGCGAAGATGGCGATTTCTTCTTCAAGGCGGACAGGATCGTACTTTTGGCCGTTAAGCAGTTCCGCGATCCGTGCCGCGAGCTTGGCGGCGTATTTTTCAACCGCCCCCGCCGTGCTTTTTTCCACACTGGCAATCAGGCCAGTCATGACTTTGAGACGGCGAGCCATATCGGCAGCCATTGCTTTGCCCTCGCGGGCGCGCATCGCCTGCATCGCCTTGAGTGCCTTGAGAATCCCCTTCCTGATAACGGGCCAAATACGTTCCTGGTCTGGCTCGGCAGCAACGGGATGGGTAATCTCGGGAATCTGGAGGATGTCGCTTAACCTCAGGTCGCCCTCAAGCTTGAGCTCGCGTTTGAGCTTTAACAGCTCGCGGTGGTAGTTTCGGGCGAGCTCCCTATTAATGAGCGGCCCGGTGAGGGCGTGGCCGTTGTCCATCAGATTGACAAACAGGCTTACTTTTCCACGCGTGACACCGGCATTAAGCAGTTCTCTTGCTTGCGGTTCCAGAGCGGTCAGGTTTCGGGGAAGGCGCACCGCCAACTCCAGAAAACGGCTGTTGACGCTGGACACTTCAACTGTAAACCGGCCAAATCGACTGTCAATTTCCGCCCGGCCGAAGCCGGTCATCGAGTTCATATTCCACCCGTCGCTAAAGACAAGCCCGCAAAATAGAGGCTTGACCCCGTTTGTCAACCGGTAATGTGGACGCCAGGAATAAATGAGCGCGCCGAATCTCTGCCGTAATCAGTCGAGCTGTTGGCCCTAAAGCAATGCCGTACAAGGAGATTGGATGCGGCGAAGTCAGCCTTGAACAATCGGAAAAGTGATCTTGATGATCGTGCCCTTACCGGGACGGGTCTCAAGTTCGAGCGCACCACCCATACCGGTGACAATCTCCCGCGCCAGCGCCAGGCCCACGGTCAGACCACCCGGCCGACGCGTTTTGTCCTGCGCGAAACTTCGGCGAATTGTGAAGATTGTCTTCTTCTGGCGCGAGTTTAGTCCCGGCCCGTTGTCACGAATCCAGATGGTACAGATGCCGGACTCTACCGACGTGGTGACCGTCACTTCCGTTTTCCGGTCGATCCCGGACTGAGTGGCCACTGCAAGGACATCATACAACACGGCCGTGATCTTCCGAAGCCGGGTTTTGACCTTGGAGAGATCAGTGTGGCGCACGCTAAATGACAACCCGGGATGATTCTTGCCGATTTCATCGGACACTCGTGAAACGAGCAGGCCCAGGTCGACTACCTGCGGCTCTTCTTCGTCGCCGATCAACCGAAGCATCCTATCCAGGTCGGCAATCGTCTCCTCGAGCATCGCCAAATGATGACTCAGGCAGCCGAGGTAGAATCCACCGTCGCGGCTAAGCTGATTGTGATGCTCATGTTCCAGCTTCTGCCACACGGACAAAGCGGCAGTCACCGTAGAGCGGAGCAACTCGATCGCTGTGGTCCCCACGTGGGGCGATACCCCGTGCGATCCAACAGGTCTCGGGTGGGCACTGCCCGGCTCATAAAACAGGAAACAGCACGACGGCTTCTCCGATTGTGACTCGAAGGGCAGAACCTCGACAGTGAGGGTGCGGCTGTCGAGAGTATCGTAGGTGGCCTTGAAACTCGGGAGGCAGTCGCAGGTGGCGAGGGCCGACAGATATCCATCCACCGCCATCGCCGCCGATTCTCCGCACCTGGCGCCGACCAGCTCGACCAACTGCTGGAGCGTGGCCGGCATTGACGATGGGTTCAGCAGCGATTCGAATGTCTGGTTGCTAAGAAACGGCTTGCCGAAGTCGTCAAAGGCAATGTAGCCGATGCTCAGGTGGTCGAGTATCTGCGACGGATGCACCGGCGGCGCCGGGGTCTTGACGTCGGTCGATCCTGAGTGGATCGGTGGCCGGGCCGCATGCACGAGATTGGCCGCAATTTCTGTCCGTCCGCGAATTGGAGCGGCGACCTCAGCCGGGAGTGATTGATCAAGTATGAATCGAACCAGGCCGTTGCGACCGGGCTCCAGACTGAAAGTCGCCCGGACCTCGCAAGGCGGATCCGACTGCTCCAGGGACGGAAGGGGTGTCAGGTCAAGGCCAATCGGCTCGTCGCCAACGGCGGCGAGAATGCGGCACTCGGTATCGCTGATCTCGTAGACTGCAACCGATTTGACACCGGTAACGACCAGAAGTAACTCGATCAGCCTTTGATGATTCACTGAGCCGGTTTCACTCACGAGCAATCTTATGATCTCTTCCCAGTGTTCGGGTTTCGAATCGGCAGAGACGGCCGGCAGTCGGACTTCCTCCTGACGGATCACAACCTGATAATTAGCCGGATTACCGCCACCAAAATTCACCGCTACAAACAGCGTGACCGGGATGGCCTGACCGTCAGCGCCAATCATCGTGACACAGGCCGAGTCATAACCGGCATCGTACGGGTTGCGATTCTTGATGAGATTGAGATACGATTGGCGATCGGCCGCCTGGAGAAAATCGATAAACGGTTTGCCGAAGAGTTCGACTTCGCTAAGTCCGAGAAGTTTCTGCGCTTCCGGATTGGCCAGGATGAAACGACCCTTTCGATCAATCTTGCACATCGCACAGCGGCGAATGTTGGTCGTCTGGTCAATCACGGTCGCAGTCATACACCACTCATGTCCGGGCATCCAAAGCGCTTCGGCTGACATCCTCCACCAGGAGACTATGGACAACCAATTTTGCAGCCGAGTGCCTATTACCGGTTACTCTATATGGTATCGGCTGTTACAGGACGGAAATTGAGAAAAAAAGGCTCTGGCCCGCGCGATTTCGCTCGGTAAGACTTGAGGTGGTTGGACCAGGATGCGGCGAGCTCGCCGTGCCCCGGGCGGGTTATGCTCCACCCTACTTCTTTAGGCGATCAATAGCCTGCTCCAGCAGGTTTTCCCCCACCTGTTTGCTCAGAGCCTTGGCGTCAATCTCGACTTTGGGGGCAGTAATCGAGCCGGTAATACGGAACGGGACATTTACTCCTTTGGTGTCTTTCTGCCCCAGCAGCTTGCCCAAGCCGCCGAGCTGGTCGGCGGTCGCGGCAGTCATTTTGACTACGCCGGTATAATCGAGCGTCTCGTCGAAACCATACGAGCCGGCCAGCGCAAAATCTCCGAACTGCCCGAGCGAGGTCATCAGGCTATCCACAAAAACGCGCCCGCTGCGAATGGCTACTTTCGAAGCCAGGTCCTTGAGCGCCTGTTCCTTGCCAAACGACTTACCCAGAGCCGTAGCCAGGTTGTTAAAGGCGGAAAGGAACTCGCCCGATGTAACCAGCCGGCCATCGCGGACATTCAGGTTGCCGTCGAGCGTGAGCGAGTTCAAGAAGTCCTTCGGCTCCCACCCCCGGGCGTTATAGCTTCCGGTGAAATTCCCCTTTCCGAACAAGAATCCGCCGAACTTGGTGAAGCGGGAGGCGAAATCGTTCGCCTCTACCTGCGTGGCCTGGAATTCGCCGACGTATCGAGGGTTTTCGAAATCGGAGAGATCGATTGTCGTGTTGCCCGCGACCGACCCGGAATACACCCTCGCAGCGGCATCGTAACACTCTATCTTGCGATCTTTGATCCGCACCTTGCCGTCGACCTGCGTAAACTCCACTTTGCAGTAGATGACTGTATCGGCCTTGAAGGTGCCGCGCCCTTCAATGTCGGGCAGAATCACCGGAGACACCGAGTCGGCGGAGATGGTCATTGAAGCGTCGCCGGAACCCGGCACCGCCTCGGGAAACAAGCGGTCGGTGTCAAACCGGTGCGACGTGAGTTCGAATAGAAGCAGCGGCTTGGCCAGGCTGTCGCGGTTCAGCCCCATCACAGGCAGGAAATAAGGAAACGGTCGGATTAACTGGCCCTTAAGGGAGACATCGCTCGACGGGAACCGGGCGGCGAGGCGACCGATGTCGATTGTATCCGGCCGGAGCGTTAGCTCAGCGTTGAAGTGATCAATCGGTTCCGGCAGGAGCGAATCATTGTAGGCGGCGTTGGTTATACTGACTCTGCCACGGGGGCGCAGGCTGGCCAACTCGCTCAGCTTACCTGAGGCGTTGATATCGACAGTTAGTTCTCCGGAGACCTGCGGATTGCCCAGCGGCGGCAAATAAGGTCTAACCATGGCCAGGTTCACCGTACCTCGAATGTCAGCATCGATCATCGGCGGGACGGCCACCGCCGCTCCCGAGTCGGCCAGCAGGTACGGCATCAGGTCGGTCACCCTGCCCTTGACGGCAAGCTGACCCGAGGGAAACCGGC
>JBFMGC010000010.1 GCA_040752815.1 Candidatus Zixiibacteriota bacterium | reverse complement strand
GCCATTCCTGGGTATTTGCCTGGGGATGCAGTGTGCAGTAATCGAGTATGCGCGTAATGTCTGCGGTCTGGAGGATGCCCACAGCTTCGAGTTCTACCGCGACTTGAAGCATCCGGTGATCCACCTGATGGCCGACCAGGAGGGGGTCACCGAGCTCGGCGGTACGATGCGTCTTGGCGCCTACCCGTGTGTGCTGACGCCGGGCAGCCGGGCGCACGCCGCCTACGGCGCCGACCGGATTTCCGAACGCCACCGTCACCGGTATGAGCTGAACAACTCGTACCGGGAGATGCTCACCGGCCACGGGATGCTGCTCTCGGGTACATCGCCTGATTCCCGCCTGGTCGAAATAGTAGAAGTTCCGGACCACGCCTGGTTTGTGTCGGTGCAGTTCCATCCGGAGCTCAAGTCGCGCCCGCTTCGGCCCCACCCGCTCTTCAGGGATTTCGTGAAGGCGGCGGTGGCTTACCGCGAACACCACGGCGAGCGGCAGAGCGCGGTGGAGCAGACCGAACCGGACATGACCGAGGTCGATCGCTGATCTCCGGTCTCCTCCGATCATACCGGTTGACAACGGCGACGGTCGAGGCTATGCTCCCCTTTTCGACGGCAAGGTATTGAGGTACAGTGAATTCGCGTTTGCGCCCAATTGTCTTCTACGGCCTGATGGTCGTTTCATGCATTCTGTTTTCGTCCCCAGTTACTGCGCAAATCAGACTTGATACGGCGTATGCTACAGTGGGGGTACGGCCGTTCGACGAGCCGATCAACCCGGACCGCTATCTGATCCGCCCCGGAGAACGACTCGAGGTTACCTTTATCGATGTCAATCTCCCCGGCATGGTCCTGAACGTCAACCCGGAGGGTCAGGTGGTGCACAGCGGGCTGGGCGTGATAGACCTTTCGGGGATGAACCTACGGCAGGCCCGTGAAGTGCTCACCAGACGATTGGATTCGCTCTTTCATGCCGACCAGATAGTGATATCCGTGGGATCGATCTACCCGGTTGTGATGCAGGTGTTCGGCATGGTGAACAGGCCCGGTGTCTATGTTGGCTATACGTCGCAACGGGTGCGCGAAATAATAGACTCGGCGGGCGGTATCGCCGAGGGAGGGTCCCGGAGGCGCATACATCTGCGGGGCGGTCCCAAAGACATCGAGGTCGATCTCGATCTTGCTACCTACACGGATCGCACAGGATTCAACCCATACTTGTATGGCGGCAAGAAGGTGTTTGTGCCGGAGTTGGCCCAAACGCCGGTGACGGTCATGGGCGAGGTTGTGTATTCCAGAGCGGTGGAGATGCTCCCCGGTGAGGGATTCGCCGAGCTCGTGGCGCTGGTCGGAGGCACCAGAACCGGAGCCGATACCGCTGCCGCTTTCGCCGTTAATGACCGCTCGCGGAACATCCATCAACCCGGCGGCATTCACCCCGGCGATCAGATCTTCGTGCCGTTGTCTGCGGCTGCGGCCGCCGCGCAGGAAGTAGTGATCGCCGGCGCGGTGGAAGCGTCTGGGACGCGAATCGCCTGGGACAGCTCGATTACGGTGGCCGATCTGGTTTCCCGCGCCGGTGGACCGACACCGGCCGCCAACTCCGAGCGCCTCGCTGTTTTCCGAACCGCGCCGATGGAAATGTTCACGTCGACTGCCATTCGTCGATTTCCCATCTCAGTGCCGCCGGATCAGGTGCAGAAGTTTAACCTGAGACCCGATGACTCGGTGTTCATGCCTTTGAGGATGGGGTTTGTCGAAATCTCGGGGGCGGTTGTCCGACCGGGCCTGTATCCGCACACTTCCGGGCTGACCGCGGCCGAACTGATAGCGCAGGCCGGAGGATATATCGAGGTTGACGGCCGGCCCATGCTCGAAGTATACGACCACGTCACAGGGCTGACGCGGCCGGTGATGGACCGGGCGCCGGTGAGTGACGGCGACCGGGTGAATGTCATGGCGCCGGAGCGTGAACGATGACCTCCGAGTCGCGCAGTAACTTGTGGGTGTTCCTGGAGCTGTTGGCCCGGCGGCGGGGGCTTATCTTCACGCTCATTCTTATCGTTACAATCGCAGCGGTGATAGTGTCCCTGATTCTCCCGGAGTGGTATACCGCCACCGCGCTACTGCTGCCGCCGCCCGACGAATCGACACGCGGGGGTTTGTCCGAACTGACGGAAATCGCCACTTACACCGGCGGCATACGACTCCCCGGACTGGTCACGCCCAACGATGTTTATGCCCGCATGTTGCGAAGTCGGCGCGTGTCGGACAAGATTATCGAGAAGTTTCAACTCATGGAGCGATACGGGGCTTCGAACACGACCGCCGTGTATCTCATCCTCGATGACCACACCAGTGTTGGTGTCACCGATGAAGGCCTGTTGAGCATTTCTGTCGAGGACCGCGATCCCCAGGTCGCCGCCGATATGGCCACGGCCTATGTGCAGGAGCTAGTTGATCTGAATCGTCAGCTACTGTCGACATCGGCGAGGGAGAAGCGTGAGTTCATCGAGGCACGTCTGGCCGAGGTGCGCGCGCAGCTCGATTCGGCCCGCCAGCAACTGGAGCTATTCCAGATCGAATATCGTTCGGTGAACCTGGATGAACAGGCTCGCATGGCGCTCAACCAGGCGGTGGAACTCAAAGTCGACCAGGCCAACCTGGAACTGGATATCAGCATGAACCGCCGAGTGCTGGGCGACCAGCATCCGAGCCTGGTAGAAAAACGGGAGCGTCTCAAGCTCATCAATCAGCAGTTGGCGGCGCTGGAGTGGGGCGGGGTTAGGGATAGTTCGTTCTTCTCGGTGCCCATTTCGGCTATCCCCGGCCTCAAGGGGAGATTTGAATCGCTTTATGCCCGCGTGCGAGTGAGCGAATCACTCTACCAGACGCTGCTGGAACTGTACGAGCAGGCGCGCATACAAGAGCAGGAAAACAGTCCGACTATCGCCGTGCTCGACTGGCCGCGCGTGCCGGATGTCCGAAGTCGACCCCAGAGAACGATTATCGTGCTGGCGGCATTCATTTGTGCTCTGATAGGATCGATATTCCTCGGGGCCTGGCTGGAGTTCGTGGCACGCATGAAGGAAAAGCAGCCGCAGGACTACGCCCGGCTGATGGCGTTTGCGGGGGCTTTCTTCGGCTGGCTCCCCGGTTTCAGGCGTTCCGGTTCGAAGTAGCATCCAAGCCGATCGGAATACATAAGTGGCAAGCAGCATCATATCAAAGTCCGCGCGTATCGGAGAAAACAGCCGGGTCGGCGATTTCTGCCGAATTGGCGATAATGTCGTGGTCGGCGAGGGATGCGAAATCGGCCAAGGTGTGGTGATTCACGATGGAACCGTAATCGGCGGGCAGGTGCGGATCGATGATCACGCCGTTATCGGCAAGCAGCCGATGCGCGCCGCCAATTCCGCAGTCACAAAAGAGCTGCAGCTCGCTTCGGCGAAAATTGGCGCGAACTGCATTATAGGAACGGGGGCCGTTATTTATGCCGGCTGCGAACTGGGTCGCAAGGTGCTCGTGGCCGACCTGGCAACTATCCGCGAAAACGTGACCGTGGGTGACTTCACGATTGTCGGACGGGGTGTCGCGATCGAGAACTACTGCCGGATCGGGCGATACGTCAAACTCGAAACCAACGCCTACATCACGGCCTACTCCGAACTTGAGGACCGTGTCTTTATCGCGCCCTGCGTGGCAACCTCGAATGACAATTTTATCGGCCGCACCGAGGAGCGCTTCAAGCACTTTAAAGGCGTCACCGTGAAGAAGGGAGGGCGGATAGGAATCAACGCCACGATACTTCCCGGTGTTACGATCGGCGAGGACGCACTGGTGGCAGCCGGCGCGCTGGTCACCAAAGACGTGCCGGCTCGCAAGATCGTGGCCGGGGTTCCCGCCAGTGTGTTCCGCGACGTTTCCCCCGAACAACTGCTCGAAAATCAGAATTGGAAAGACTGAGGATAGGGTATGGCTGTTCCGCTCCTGGATCTGCATCGGCAATACGAACAACTCAAACCGGAAATGGACCGGGCCGTGCTGCGGGTGCTCGAGCACGGGCGGTTTATTCTTGGTCCCGAAGTGCAGCAGTTGGAACAGCAGATCGCTCAACTGTGCGGCGTGAAACATGCCATCGGGTGCGCCTCCGGCACCGATGCTCTCCTGATCGCGCTCCGCGCGGTCGGCGTGAAGCCCGGTGACGAGGTCATCACCAGCGATTTTTCGTTTTTTGCTTCCGCTGGGGTAGTATCGCGTCTGGGTGCGCGGCCGGTGTTTGTCGATATCGAACCCGACACTTACAATGTCGATCCGAATCTGATCGAGGCCGCCGTCACGCCCCGCACCCGCGCCATCATGCCGGTGCATTTGTTCGGTCAGGTTGCGGATATGGACCCGATTATGGAGATCGCCCGCAGGCGGAATATCAAAGTGGTCGAGGACGCCGCGCAGGCGATAGGCGCCGAGTACAAGGGGCGCAAAGCCGGTTCGATCGGCGATCTCGGATGTTTCTCGTTCTATCCGTCGAAAAACCTCGGTGCCTGCGGCGACGGCGGTATGATTGTGACGAACAGCGACCAGGCGGAGAAAGACTGCCGTTCCCTTCGCGTCCACGGCGAAAACCCAAAGTATTTCCATCATGTGATCGGCTACAACTCGCGCCTGGATACGATCCAGGCGGCGCTGCTGCTGGTCAAACTCCCGCGCCTGCATGACTGGTCCAAGAAACGAATCGAACACGCCCGGATTTACAGCGAGGCCTTCGCCGGTGTGCCTAACCTGCGAGTCCCCGAGGTCAAACCGTACTCGACCTTCCACATCTTCAACCAGTATACGTTGGCGTCGCCGCGCCGCGATCAGATCGTCAACGGCCTCAACCAGGCCGGGATCGGCAACTGCATCTATTATCCACTGCCGTTCCACAGCCAGAAATGCTTCGCGCATCTGGATTACGCCTCCGATGATTTTCCTGCTTCCAATAAGGCCGCCGCACAGGTGTTCTCGATCCCGATTTACCCTGAAATGACACCCGAGGAGCAACAGGACGTGATCGCGACGGTGCGTCGCCTGGCCGCGGAATGATGCGCGTACTACCAGATCTACCCTTGGTTTCCGGGGAGTATCCTTGAGGCCGTGGCGCGTGGTCATATTCGGCTGGGCTGAATCGGCCCATGTCCAGCGGTGGACCCGCGCACTGGCCGATAGAGGTTGGAATATTCGTCTCATCTCCCTGGGAGGGAAACCGGTGCCCGGCGTGGAGACATTTGTGCTGCCCCGGCGCGGCAGGTTCTCCTACATAGCCTACGTCTTCACGGCTGTCAAACTGGCTCGCGAATTCCGCCCTCACCTGGTGCATGTTCACTATGCGGGCGGATTCGGATTCTGGGGGGCAAACTGCAGGTTTGCGCCGCTGGTCGTGTCGGTCTGGGGAGCGGACGTTATCGATCTACCCCGCAAGCCAATCGTGGGTCTCAGCATTCAGACGCTTCTCGGAGGGGCCAACAGGATTACCGCCACGAGCGAGTATCTGCGGCAAACTTGTATCCAGCTCCGCCCTGAAACGGGGCCGCGAATCACCGTCATCCCTTTCGGAGTAAATGTACCCGACACTCCTGCGCCTCTGCCACCTCTTCCGCTGAAACTCTGTTTCATCAAGGCGCACCGCCCCAAATACGGACCCGATATTCTGCTGCGGGCGCTCGCACGCGTGCGCGGTGCGATTCCGGATGTGAGGATGACTTTGGCTGGCGAGGGGGAGATGACGCCGGCGTTGAGAACGCTGACCGCAGAACTGGGGTTGGAGGCCCATGTCGATTTCGTTGGATTGGTGCCCAATAAGCGGATATATTCGCTGCTTGAGGCGCACCACGTGATGATCATGCCCTCGGTGATGGAGTCGGAGTCATTTGGCGTCGCGGTTCTCGAGGCAGCCGCGTGCGGCCGCACGTCTATTGCGAGCAATATCGGCGGCGTGCCTGAAGTCATACGCGATGGTGAAACCGGTCTTTTGGTTCCGCCCGGCGACCCGGAGGCCCTGGCCGAAGCGATTGTTCGGCTGGGGTGTGATCGCGACAGGATCGAGAAAATGGGAATTGCCGCGCACCTTCATGTCGGCCGGAACTATCGCTGGGAAGACTGTGTGGATCAGATGACGGCGTTATACGAAAGCGTAATTCGTGGCTGAAGAACGCATCCCGCTTTTCAGTATCAAGCTGCCGCCCGATGTCTGGCGCCAGGTGCGGGGAGTGCTCGAGTCAGGATGGCTGAACACCGGTCCGAAAACGGCCGAGTTCGAGCGGTCAATCGCTGCATTGACCGGTGCCAAATACTCGGTCGCGGTCAGTTCGGCCACGACCGGCCTGCAGGCGTCACTGGAGGCCCTCGGCGCGGGCCCGGGTCGTGAGGTGATCACGAGCTCGTTCACGTTTGCCGCTACGGCGGCGGCGATTATCCGCACAGGCGCGATGCCGGTTCTGGCCGACATTGATCCGGTCACGCTGAATATCGATCCTGACGAGGTCACCCGGAAAGTGTCGCCCCGCACATTGTGTATCATGCCCGTGGATATGGCCGGACATCCGGCCGATTATCCCGAACTGCAGGCCATCAGCGCGAAACGCCGTCTGCCGATTATCTCCGATTCGGCTCATTCCCTCGGCGCGACTGTCGGGCGCAAAGCGGTCGCGCGGGTAGTCGATGTCGCCGTGCATTCATTCCAGGCGACCAAGAATCTGACCACTGCCGACGGCGGTATGGTGCTGACCCACCATCAGCCGGTGGCCGAGCGGGTGCGGCTGTTATCACAGCACGCCACGACCAGCAACGCCTATGAGCGAAAGAAAGCGCGCCGCTGGGATTACGACGTGCTCGGGCCAGGTCTCAAGGCGAATCTCACCGATGTGCACGCGGCGATTGGCCTCGGACAACTATCCTCTTTCGCCGCACGCCAGACCCAGCGCCAAAAACTTGCTGAGCGGTATTGTAGGAATCTGCGAAGTCTTTCGGAATACGTGGCGCCTCCGATTGTCAAACCCGGATTCACCCATTCGTGGCATCTGTATATTATTCGGCTCCACCTTTCTCGCCTGCGAATTGGCCGTGCCCGGTTTGTGGCGCTCATGTCCGAGGCCGGCATTGATTGCGGCGTACACTACAAGCCGCTGTTCGAAATGAGCTTTTATCGCAGTCTCGGGTTCACGCCGCAGTTCTTTCCCAACGCCGCTTACGCCGGCAAGCGGGTGGTCAGTTTGCCGATGTATCCGCATTTGACCACGGCCCAGGTGGATCGCGTCTGCGATGCCGTGCGCGATATTGTTCTGAAGTATCGTCGCTGATTTCTCCTCCCTGACACTTCACTTGTCTCAAATCGCAGTGGGCATTATTAATGCCTTATGCCGGCTAATCTGCCACCCCAGTACTACGAGCTGGAACGCGAGTTCGCCAAGGAGAAAGACCCCAGGGAGCGTCTGCGCCTCGCGGAAGAACTTCTGAGGATCATGCCCAAGCACAAGGGGACCGACCATCTCCAGGCCGACATGAAGACCAAAATCGCCAAGCTGCGAAAGATGGTCGAGGCGCCCAGGAGAGTCAGCGGCACCCGGCAGGTGACCGCCCACGACTTCGTCGAGCGCGAGGGAGCCGGGCAGGTCATCCTGATCGGGCCGCCCAACACAGGGAAATCGTCGCTGGTGGACGTACTGACCCATGCCCATCCGGCAGTCGGCGACTATCCGTACACCACTCGCGAGCCGCTGGCCGGGATGATGCCCTTCGAGAGTATCCAAATTCAACTTATCGACACCCCGCCTATTTCGAGCGATCATTACGAAAACTATCTCGGCAACCTAATCCGTAACGCCGACCTGGTGTTGCTCGTGTGTGATCTGACCGACGCACAGTTAATCGAGAATACAGATACTGTCATCCGCACACTCGAGGAAAAACACATTGTGTTGCAGCCGAAGATTGATTCTGCGCCGGAGGATCCCCGATTTAAGTATCAGAAGACAATTATATGCGCGCACAAGGCGTTTGAGGATGGTTCGGTCGAAAGGCTCGCCGCTCTGGCCGCACGTTTCGGCGGTTTCAGGATCGTGCCGACATCGATACTCGATGACTCCAGTCTGGACCACCTCAAGCGGGCGATTTTCGAGGCCCTGGAGATCATGCGGGTCTACACCAAACAGATAGGCAAGGAGGTAGACCCGAACGATCCGGTGGTGTTGCCGCTCGGCGGTACGGTTGAAGATGCTGCCAACGTCATTCACAAGGACTTCGGCCAGAAGCTGAAATTCGCCAAAGTGTGGGGCAAGGGGAAGTTCGACGGTCAGCGGGTGAAATCCGACTATGTGTTGACCGACGGGGATATAGTCGAGTTTCACATCTGATCCCGGAGGGTTGTTGGGCGATTCTCACGATTCAATAAATGCTTGACATTGAGACACTTCCAAGGTCACCTTAGGGCATGGAAGCGACGCCCCATTTCGATTTCCGGGACGTTCTCCGCGCACCTGCCGCGGCCCTGTCCGCCAAACAGATTCTGCTTATGAGCCTGGCGCTGCTCGTGGCGCTGGTGGTTTACGACATTGTAACTTATGTAGCCCTCGTATTCGCGGGCGAGCCGCTGCCACAGTCGGTCTCCGCATTCGGTTTCTTCCCGTTCGAGATACTGTACCTGCTTTCGGGGATACCGGTTGTCATCTACTGGCTCGGCGTAGCGCTGGCCGTGATGACGCTGATGCTCGGTTTTTTCGCCGTTTCAGCGATCAATATCGAAGCGATCAGGGGCAATCGGTTCATGTCGCCCGGACAGGCCATCCGGTTTGCCTGGAAACGCCTCCCCCAGATCTTCCTGTCTGAGCTATCGATACTGGCCTTTGTCGGCGTGATCGTGTTGCTGTTTGCCTTGCTCGGTCTGGTTTCTCGACTCCCGTTGATAGGCGAGTGGTTGTTCGTTGTCCTCCTGGCGGTGCCGAATTTCATAATCGCCCTGTTTGCTATTTTCATTGTTTTCGTCCTGGTGCTCACGGTGCCACTACTGCCGGCGGTGGCTGCGGCGGAACGTCGAGGGGAGACCTTCACCGCCATTCTGGAGACCTTCTCCACTATCATCTTGCAGCCGGCCCGCTGGTTCGGATATACCGCCTACTCTCTTGTGGCCGCCAAATTCTGCGGGTTTATCTACGCCTATTTCGCCTTCCGGGCCATTCAGTTCCTGGTGTGGGCGGCGGCGCTCGGCGGGGGAGAGCGCTTGACGAGGCTGGCCCAGTCCGGTCTGGCGCATTTGCCAGTTCGATCAGACTTGGTCCGTGAGACTTTCAATGTTTTCCCAGGTGTTCCCTTCGGCGTAGGTCTTTGGGAGGCAGTAGGATACCGGACCGATTCAGCGATCTCTTACGTAACTGGGTTCATGCTATTCCTAGTGCTTTTGTCGGTTCTCGGCTATTCGCTGGCCGTTGTTGCTGCGGGGCAGGCACGCGGGTATGTGGCCTTGAAATACATCAAGGACCGATACTCGATCGCCGAGGAAGAGTCCCTCTTTTTCAAAGACGAACCGATCAACGAACCGGCAGAACAACCCGCCCCAGCAGATAAAACGGACTAATTCTATCTTCATTATTAATAATGAAGATAAATCCGCTCCAAGTTTGCTGCTCTCTCCGTCAAGGGTCTCAAGGCTTTAACATATTGTGTAGCAATGTGTTATCCATTCGAAGGCTGCCGCACCGTGGGAGTCCTCGTTATTTATGCAGTCGTAATACCGAAAACCCGCAGACGCTTCTTCGAATTGGAAAAAAGTTCCCGTAAAGTGCAAATAGGGCTTGACATTATGACATTCGCTTGATAATATTAACCATCAATTATTGCGTCTTGCAGGCAGCTTTTTATCGACTAAACTGATCAAGGCAAGTTGTGATCGTATTTGCTGATATCACCGGGAAGTCCGGACCACCGTAATATGTGCGTGTGGTGCGGGTTTCCCGTTTTTATTGGACGAGAAAACAGGTAACCTACTTAACAGAGTAACACGGAGTGCCCATGCATCAGCCCAAACCTTTCCGGTTTGCGTTCAACTCTCACTCTAACCAGCAAAATTACTCCGGATCGACCCGATGGCTTTTTGTGGTCGTTCTTGTGGTTGGGAGTTTGTGCGCAAGTGCTTCGGCGTTTGCCGCCTCGGTCCAGACTGATTCACTCGCTTATGACCCGGGTTCACTGGTGACAATCGCCGGATCGAACTTCTATGCCAACGAAACGGTTCGACTGAGAGTCACTTTCCCTGACGGCTCCCCGTTGCCGTCGGGAATCACCTCCGCCTGGTCGGTGATTGCCAGCGGGACCGGTACCCTTGATACAGGCACTGGTGTCGGTTTTGAACGCCCCGGTGTCGGCGAGCTGAAGGGTTTCATAACCAACTGGACTATGGCCGGCGTACTGGCGCCCGGCACTCAGTTGAAACTGACCGCTGTCGGCGACCTGTCGGGATATGCAGCCACAACCTCATTCCTCCTGGCCAATACGAAATTCCACCAACTGCAGAACGGTACTCCTTCCAACAGTCCAGAGTGGGCTAACGGCGACATCAATGGAAGCAACTCATGTTACGCCGAGGCGAACGCAGTGCCGTACCGGTTCTTTATTCTTGGCCTTAACGCCGGTACCACGCACACCTTCAGAATCGACTTTGAGGCAACCAAGGGTGGAATTCACGCTCTCGATTACATGGCGCAGTACAATTTGTCTGAGGCCGGACCAATCGTGACTGTGGGTGGTGAATGCAGTTCAACCTCCCAGCCAGCCCCGGCCGACTGCGCCACACCGATTGCGGTAGCCCCGCTTCGAGACCCACGGTTGGCCTCCAGCTATTCAGGCCCGGTTCCTCCCGAGTTGTCCGCTATTATCAATCCGTCATTTCCGATCGATGGCCCTGGCAGCCTATATGCATATAACGTAAGCAACGTGTCAATAAGCACTTACTCCATCGGCGGGACTGCCAGCAACCGTGAGCTTTCGGTAACGATTACATTCGACGTAATTGCCAATGGAAGCGTCGGCTTCTTCTGGGGCGGCCATCTTGCGCACGGTGTCCCGGCAGGCTGGGGTCTTGGCATGGGAGCCGGCTCAATCAGCGGTGCTCCGTATCACACGGCGGCCGGCGAAGTAGACGGCTCCGGCGGCATGGCTAACAGGTCCATTCAGAAAGGTGTGATCTGTCTGCCGCCTGATGTCACGATGACTTGCAGCGCGGGTCCGTACTGTACCGGCGCCTCGTTCACTTGCTCGGTTCCGGCCGGCGCGGACAGCTACCTCTGGACTGTAACAGGGGGTACCATAACAAGCGGCCAGGGGACGAATTCGATCACTTACACGGTGACTGCTACGGCGGGAAATCCTGTCACGATCAGCATCCAGGCTTGTAATACCGAGAACGGATGCAACGGCGACTACTGTTGCAATTACGCTACGAATACGGTGTACGCGTCGGATTGTTGCCAGGTGTCTCTCACTTGTCCACCTACCGCGACCAGGGAGTGCAATCAGTCAACTGATCCCATTTATACAGGCACGCCCACCTTCACTACGTCCGGTACCTGCCCGCTTCCCATAAGTTTCTCTTATGTCGATTCCGAGACACCGGGCGCCTGCCCGCAGGAGAAGACGATTTCGCGTCTGTGGAAGGCGTACGATGCCAACGGCACGCTCAGGGCTCAGTGTACTCAGACCATCAATGTTGAAGACAATACGGCTCCGGTGCTGTCCGGCTGTCCGAGCAACGTGACCGTGCAGTGCGACGCCGTTCCGGCGCCGGCCACGCCGACGGCCACTGACAACTGCGATCCCACGCCTACGATCACGATGACCTCGTCGACTACTCCCGGTTCCTGCGCTCAGCAGTACACGCTGACGCGGACCTGGACCGCGACCGATGACTGCGGGAATTCATCGTCGTGCTCGCAGGTGATCACGGTAATTGACACCCAGGCGCCATCCATAACCTGTCCGCAGTGGATCACGGTCCAGTGTGCGAGCCTGGTTCCGGCTCCGAACCCGGCTCTGGTGGTGGCCACGGATGCCTGCGATCCCGCGCCGGTGGTTACTTTCGTGAGCGACGTCTCCGACGGCCAGACTTGCCCTGAGACTATCACCCGCACTTACAAGGCCACCGATGCCTGCGGCAATTATGCTACCTGCACCCAGCTTATCATCATTGATGACACCACGCCGCCGTCGGTGACCTGCCCGGCGGATATCACGGTGCAGTGTGTCGCCGATGTCCCGGCTCCCAACACGGCGCTGGTTTCGGCGACTGACAACTGCGATCCGAATCCGGTAATCGCATGGCTGAGCGATCAGATCGCCCCCGGAACCTGTCCTAAGATCATCACCCGGACCTACAAGGCGACCGATGCCTGCGGCAACGTGGGTACCTGCACGCAGACCATCACGGTTGACGACACCACGCCGCCGGTAATCACCTGTCCGCCAAACACCACAATCTACTGCGGCGAATCGAGCGATCCGTCCAATACCGGTTACGCGACGGCTACCGATAACTGCTCGGCCCCCGGCAACATTACGATCACTTACTCTGATTATCAGAACGGCGGAGCTATCACGCGGACCTGGACGGCCACCGACGAGTGCGGCAACCAGGCCAGTTGCGTGCAGACAATAAGCACTCCCCCGGACACCACTCCGCCGCAGATTACCTGTCCGAACCCGATTTTTGTCGAGTGTCTCACACAAGTTCCGCAGCCCGATCCGCTGCTGGTGACCGTATTCGACGTCTGCGATCCGTCGCCAGTGGTAGTGTTTGTCGACGATGTCTCCAACGGTCAGACTTGTCCGGAGATCATAACTCGTACATATAAAGCGACCGATGCCGCCGGAAACGTGGCGTACTGCACTCAAACAATTACCATTGACGATATCACCGCCCCGCAAGTCACCTGTCCGGCGCCGATATCGGTTGAGTGCATAACCCTGGTGCCACAGCCGAATCCGGCGCTGGTGACCGCCACCGACAATTGCGATCCGAATCCGACAGTTGTGTTTGTAAGCGATGTCTCCGATGGCCAGACCTGTCCGGAGACGATCACGCGTACCTACAAGGCGACTGATTTCTGCGGCAACGAGGCGTTCTGCACGCAGATCATAACGGTGGACGACAATACCGCTCCTCAGATCACCTGTCCGCAGGCGATTTCGGTGGAATGCATCACTTTAGTGCCGCAGCCGAATCCGGCGCTGGTCAGCGTAAGCGACAACTGTGATCCGAATCCAATGGTCGTGTTCCTCGGTGATGTCTCCAACGGCCAGTCCTGTCCGGAGACAATCATCCGCACCTACAAGGCGACTGATTTCTGCGGCAACGAGGCATTCTGTACCCAGATCATCACAGTTGATGATAACACGGCTCCGAGCATTACCTGTCCTCAGCCGCTGACAGTGGAATGCATAACCGATGTTCCGCAGCCGAATCCGGCTTTGGTGACAGCTACCGACAACTGCGATCCCAGTCCGGTCGTGACATTTGTGAGTGACGTTCAGTCCGGCTCCTACTGCCCGGTGACGATCACCCGTACTTATAAGGCGACCGATTTCTGCGGCAACGAGGCCTTCTGCACGCAGATCATTACTGTTCACGACGTTACCGCGCCGACCATCGCCTGCCCGCAGCCGCTTGCGGTTCAGTGTGTGGCCGACGTGCCGCAGCCGAATCCGGCGCTGGTTGTGGTGTCGGATAACTGCGACCCCAATCCGGTCGTGACTTTCGTTAGTGATGTCTCGAACGGTCAGACCTGTCCGGAGACAATCACTCGAACCTATAGGGCGACCGATTTCTGCGGCAATGAGGCCTTCTGCACACAGATCATCACTGTTGATGACGATATCGCTCCGCAGATCACCTGTCCGCAGGCGATCAGCGTTCAGTGTCTGACCGACGTACCTCAGCCTAACCCGGCGCTGGTGATGGCGACCGACAACTGTGATCCCAATCCGGTCGTGACTTTTGTGAGCGATGTCCAGACCGGCCAGGGCTGTCCGCTGACCATTACTCGCACGTACAAGGCGACCGATTTCTGCGGAAACGAGGCCTTCTGCACGCAGATCATCACTGTCGATGATCAGATTCCGCCGCAGGTTACATGTCCGTCGGGCATCACGGTCGAGTGTCTAACTGATGTACCTCAGCCGAATCCGGCGCTGGTGACGGCGATCGATAACTGCGATCCCAACCCGGTGGTGACCTTCGTGGACGATGTCCAGAGCGGCTCAGGCTGTCCGTATATCATTACTCGCACCTACAAGGCCACCGATTACTGTGGCAACGAGGGCTTCTGCACGCAGATCATAACGGTGGACGACAACACCGCCCCGACCTTCACGACCTTCCCGGCCGACCAGACCATCTTCCAGTGTGCGCCGGCCCAAATCTGTCTGCCTGTTGCGGCCACTGACAATTGTCAGGGTGCTGTCACGATAACAGTGACCAATGGGATAGGCAGCATAGTCAACGGTCAATGGTGCGTGACCCCAACTGCGACTGCCTCCTACGATGTCACTATCAGGGCGGCCGATGTGTGCAACAACTACGTTGAACGTACTTTCCACGTAGACTACACCTTGAACACGCGCCCGAGCTTCACCAACTGTCCGCCGGATCAGAGAATTCACTGGGGTCAGTCCTACTCGATCAACCTCGACGCTAGTGATCCGGACGCCGGCCAGACGTTAACCTTCAGCCTCTGTCCCGGTGCACCGCAGGGCGTCACCCTTAACACCAGCACCGGCGAGCTGACCTTCGCGTCGACCGCTCGTGATATCTGCGATCCCGAGATTTGCGTGATTGTCAGAGATGACTGTAACGCGGCCGACACGTGCGAATTCAACGTCTGCGTATACAACGATCCGCCGGTAGTGACCTGCCCCGGTACGCAGGTGCTCTGCTACGGGTACCCGTTGTCCGTTCAAGCGACAGCAACCGACCCCGACCAGGGCCCATATCTGTTCTACTATCTGCTTAGCGGACCCGCGGGAGTGCAGGTCAACGCAGGCACGGGCGCTATCACCTGGGCTAACCCAACGCCCGGAGCGCACGAGATCTGCGTGATCGCCACCGACAGCGCGGCTGTTTGCACACCGTGCAGTCCGTCGAATGCGGATACGTGCTGCTTCATGGTCAATATTGTGTCGCTCGATCTGGTTATCGAGAAAGTGCATGATCAATATCAAGGCCAGTACACCGAAGTTAGCATTGATTTCATGAATGTAGGGACTAACTGGCCGATTGCCGGTTACGATCTTCTGATTCAGTACGATAACAGCGCGCTCAGCTTCCAGAAGGCCGATCCCGGCAAGTTCTTCACCGACTGCGCCTGGGAGTATTTCACGTACCGCTTCGGTGCCAACGGCAACTGCGGTCCCGGCGCATGTCCGTCCGGCGTGCTCAGGATAGTGGCCCTGGCCGAACAGAACGGCGGCAATATCGCCGTGCACCCGGATTGCTACACCAATAACGGCGTGGCTGATCCCGGTCCCGGTTCGAGCACGTCCACTCAGCTTGCGGTGATGACGTTCCTGGTATCCAATGACCGCACGCTCGAGTGCCAGTTCGTGCCGATCCGCTTCGTCTGGTACGACTGCGGCGACAACTCACTGTCTAATGTCCGCGGTGATACCCTGTTCATCTCCCACTTCGTCTATGACTACGCGGGTGAGATCGGTGATCCGCCGGTCGTGCAGTGGAGCGACATAACCGGTCTGGACAATACCATGCCAACCCTTACCGGAGCTCCGTCGCCCCAGTGTGACATCAGCGACAAGTACGAGCTGGTGCGGTGCGCCAACTTCTACAACGGCGGTATCGACATCATCTGCGCCGATTCTATCGACGCTCCCGGTGATATCAATATTAACGGCATTGCCTACGAGATCGCTGACGCTGTGATGTTCACCAACTACTTCATTACGGGTCTCGGGGCCTTTGGCGGTCATGTCGAAGGCTCGATCGCGGCGTCCGATGTTAACCGCGACGGCATGGCGCTCTCGGTAGCCGACCTGGTTTACCTGATCCGGGTGGTCATCGGCGACGCGGTACCGTACGCGAAGAGTACACCCATGACGGCCGTCCCCGCCGGGTACGCGATTGACGACGGAGTGCTCTCGGTATCCGGAGGCGTGGATATCGGCGGCGCGGCAGTCTCGGTGCGCGGCCAGGTTGCCCCAACTCTGCTGGCCGACGGCATGGAGATGACGTACGCGTACAGCGACGGAGTCACGCGCATAATCGTGACTCCGCCGGTCGAGGCTACGTCGATGCACTCGTTCCGAGGCGCCTTCCTCAGCGGGATCGAGGGCGAGGTTTTGACAATCGAACTGGCGACCGCTCAGGGTGCACCGGTGGTGGCGAAGAATGTCCCGAGCCGGTACAGCCTCGAGCCGAACTACCCGAACCCGTTCAACCCGGCGACGACAATCGAGTTTGCTCTGCCGGAGGCGGTGTCGTATCGGCTGACGATCTACAACATCGAGGGCCGGGTAGTGGAGGTATTCCAGGGTAAGGCCGAGACTCCGGGCGTTTTCAAGGTGGAGTGGAACGCCACCGATCGCGCCAGCGGTGTCTACCTGTATCGACTGGAAGCCGGTCAGTTCACTCAGACGCGGAAGATGTTGTTACTCAAGTAGGCCCTTCAGCCCGTCCCGATCGGGACGCGACGATATAAGAAACGGCCATCCTGTCTCAAGGGCAGGGTGGCCGTTCGATTTGAGGATGAAGAAACCGAGTGTGGGGCCTCCTCCGTGGCAGATTTGAAACTGGTAGCCCACAACTGGTAGCCCACAGCTCTGTTGAAGGTTGTTCGCATCTGAACGGCACTTCATCTGAAAGAGAAGTTGGTCCGTCCCACCCAAAGGGTAGCGCACCGAGCTACCCCGCCCGACAGCTGCACCGGTGCTCCAGCGCTTGCCCTGGGATGGGCGTCTCTGTCGTGCAGGCCCGCCCGACTACATGATCACTACCAGCTTGCCTATCTGAGTGGCGCCGTCGTCGGCCTCAACGACCCAGTAGTACATCCCCGACACCACCAACTGCGCGTTGCGATTGATCAAATCCCAGGTGGCGTGATTGGCCAGGTAGTCATCGGGATCCACGTCGTGTTGAAGCTCGCGAACCAAGTCGCCGTCGAGTGAGAATATGCTGATCGTGCACTTGGGCGGAAGGTTGGCGAAATGCACCAGGCGTGTCTTGTCCTCCGGTATGTGCAGACGGCCACGGGCTTCGTAGCCGTTGTCACGATAGTCGCCGTCCAATCGGTACGGATTCGGGTAGACGTAGACTTGCAGACCCTGGGCGGCGATGGCATCGCTCGACGCGAGCGGATACACGATCTTGGGCAGCAGTGACGGGTTGGTTTCCAGCCCGGGCAGATCCAACTCCGGGAAGCCAAAGTCGAACGCCGTAACATTGACATAATATGCCACGGTCGGCAGCAGACCGTCGAACACATACTCGTATTCGTAGTATTTGAGATAACCGTCCTCTGTAAAATACAGTGTGTCATCGCGGTCGGGGAAGTAGTGCCGGATAGAATCAGGATCAACATACGGCGGCCTGGGGGAGTGGGGGTACACCTTGCGGATTCTCGTGGTGGGCGTTCCGCCGTCATCGATCATCACTGAGCGGTTGTAGTCCTGCGGTTCGAAGTAGTATATGAGGGGATCGTACTTCGGCCCGGCGGAGATTACCAGCGGCCGAGTTCGCGGATAGTTCTCCGGGTGCCAGGTAGTATCGCCGCAGGAGTCGCCGTAGAGACAGCGGAGCTGCTGCAACGAGAATGGTGGGTCGCGCAGTACAAAGCGCCGCGCGACGCCGTTCCAGATCCAGCGATTGTAGTTCTCGCGGTCGTACGAGTCGATTACCGAGTAGCTTGATTCGCGGTCATCACGCGCTATATACACACGATACCCCTCGAAATCGTACTCATGTGTGAACGGATCAGGCGTGGTCTCGGACATCACGCCGTTCCACACCAGGCGCACACTGCCAACCTCCGGGAAAACGCGCAACCCCCTCACGGTGTCGCCGTCGCCGTTCACAAACGTATATGTGGACGGATTAGGTGGCGGCCCGGCGCCGCGAAAGTCAGGGATGCCGTCGCCCGTACGCCAGACCGTATCGGCCACGGCGTACTCCCAACGGCATTGGACGTAATCCGTATCCGGCTCGGCCGAGGTGTCGATCAACGTGTCACACACTATTGTCGAATCCCCGCTCAGGTTGCAGATAGTAAATTCGCCGGCGTAGCCGTCGCTATCGGTATCAAATCCGGGGTTATCGTACACCCACCCCGCCCAGGTAGCGTTGGCGGTAAGGGAATCGAAATGCACGTTTTCGTACCAGAGCTCGGGGTAGTCGGGCAGGTTCTGCAGGTTGTCGGGATCGCGATGGAAGTTGGCGCCACCCACATAGGCAAATGTCAGCGGCAGAGTCTGACCCGGATCGAGCGCGAACGGCCCGAATGAGAGGAGGTAGCGGCTGTCCAGTCCGGCGACCACCGAATCGATAAACTCGAAAGGGGGAGAAACCCAGGTTGGGTCCAGGAACCCGATCGTGCCGATCATCGCCTGATCATAATCATGCTCGCCGTTCCGCAGGAAATGGTAGGCGTTGCGGTCACCCCACGGCGTGCCGAGATTGTTAAAGCCGAGATCGCGATACGACACCCGTGCCTGCGGGCCGAAATCGAGACCGGGGTTGAACCGGTTGGTCGACCACCAGTTGAAAGACACTCTGAGGGAGTCATTGGGTGTGCTGATGATTCGCGCTCCGGTGATATGCGGCAGCCGGGCATACTCTTGCGGGCGAGTCAGGTCACCGTCGTTGTCCGCCACCCACGCCAGATTCACGAGATCGCTGTCCGGGGGGCATGGCTCGTCCATGTAGAAAGCCGGCTGATACTCGCGGAAGCCGCAGAGGTCATCGCGGCCGTAATCGGCATTGCTGATCGGCAGATTGACAAAAACGTCACCGTCGACAAACAGTCCGATATACATCTCACGCAGGCGCTGGCGGCCGATGTTTTTGACGTCGTAATCGAACAACACGAAGTCCTGCGCATAGGAATATGACCAGGAATACGACCGCTGGATAACCTCGATATTCAGTGGTCGGTGGGGACGGCTGTCGACTATGTCGGTGCGTACGCCGGGGCAGTGGGTGCAGGTATCCGAGTAAACGGCGATATAGTCTTGCTCGGAAACGGCCCCCTCGAAACGCGGGCTGGTAGGATCGAGTGTCGAGCGATAGATCAGATTGCCGTAGGGGGCTTCGGCCGGATGAAACTCTCGGCTGCGTCCTACACCGTCGTCGCCGGTTGATACCAGCGTATCGCGCTCTACAACAGCGCCCACCCACAGAGCCGCCGTAGACAGGTAGACCGCATAGGAGCGCTTGGGATACTCGGCCAGCGAAACCAGCCGCCCGGTGAAACAGTCGCGCGTGTATAGTCCATCGTGGCCGCGTCCGAAGTACCCAGCGTTGGTAATCGGGATGGCGATACGGCCGACGTCGTGAATAGAGGTGCAGTACGCCGGCGACACACCGGCCGCGGCCGCCTGGTCACGGCTCGGCCTCTCATCGGACGGCTGGGCGGCAGGGCCGGACGCTATAGCCAGCCATAGCGAGCACACGGTTCTCGCAGAAAGGACAATGAACCGCGAACACAAAATGCGGGGAAACGAAAACACAGACCGAGGCATGGTGCGGCAAACGCAGTGCGAGGTGAAAGTCACAATATGAGAACGAGTTTCCCGATCTGAGTGTTTCCGGACTCCTCCTCCACGGTCCAGTAGTAAAGGCCGGAATGTGCCTGCTGGAAGTTTCGAGTGATCAGGTCCCAGGTGTCGTGGGTGGACATCGGATCGGCCGGATCGACGTCATGAAACAGCTGGCGCACGAGGTCGCCGTCCAGAGTGAAGATCCGGATCGTGCACCGGGCCGGCAGGTTGGCGAAGTGTATCCGCCGCACGCGCTCATCGTCGAAGCCGGACCGGTCGTGATCCTCAAACCCGCGCCCGCGGTAGTCCTCGTCCACCCTGTACGGATTTGGATATACGAATACTTTGAGAGACTTGGCCTCTATTTCAGAGGCCGACGGCAGAGCGTAGCAGTCTAACGACAGGAGCGTGGTGCTGGTTTCGAGCGATGCCAGGCCGGACTTGGGGGAGCCGTAGTCGAACGCGGTCACGTTGATCCAGTATGGGATAGTGGGCAAAAGGTGATCTATGACATACTCGTATTCGTAGAATTTGATGAAACCGTCGCTGGTCAAGTAAAGCGAGTCCGCACCGTTGGGGAACATTGCGCGTATCGAGTCCGGTATCGGTACCGGCGGTTTGGGCGCGCCGGGATACACTTTCCGGATATCGGTGGTGGCATTTATCGGATCGTTAGCCAGCACAGAACGGTTATAGTCCTGGGGTTCGAAGTAATAGATCTGCTCGGGGTTACCGGGCACTCTCAGTGGGTGCGTCCGCGGGTAGCTATTCGGGTGCCACGTGGTGTCGCCGCACGAATCGCCATAGAGACAGCGAAGTTCCTGCAGTGTGAACGGACTTTCCCTGAGGATGAACTCTCCGTAAGCCTCGGACCACTCCCACCGGTTGTAGTCCTCGAGATCATACGAGGTCAGCACCGTGTAGCTGGAGGGGCGATCATCGCGGGCGATCCAGACCCGGTATCCCTCGAAATCCAATTCCCGCGAGAAAACATCACGGGTCGTCTCTGACAGCACGCCGTTCCACAGCACCCGGATCTTCCCCACCTGCTGTTCGACTCGCAGGCCGCATACGAGATTGCCGTTGGCATCGGTGGTGGAATAGCTCGCCGGACTCGGAGGCGGGGTAGCACCGCGAAAGTCAGGCACGTCATCACCCTTGCGCCAGACAGTGTCGGCCAGCTCGTACTGCCAGCTGCAAATGACAGTCAAAGTGTCAGGATCGGCGCTGGTATCAATACCGGTATCACAGTAGTAGCTCGAATCGTCGCCGAGATTGCAGATCGTAAACTCGCCGGCGTAACCGTCGCTGTCGGTGTCGACCCCCGGGTTGTCGTAGACCCATTCGGCCCACGTGGAGTTGGCGCCAAGCGAATCGAAATTAACTCCGTCGTACCAGGAATCCGGGTTATTCGGCAGATTGGCGAAATTGCCCGGATCGGTGTGAAAATCCCGCCCGCAAACGTACGCCAGAGAGATCGGCAGGGTTTGGCCGGGGTCGATGTCGAACGGCCCGAACGATATCAGGTAGCGAACGTCCAACCCGGTGGCCCATCGAGCGACGCGATCCTGAGGCGGCGGAAGCCAGATCGAATCCAGCTCGCTGATCGTGGCTACCCGAGGCTGGTCGTAGTCGACCTCACCATTTCGCAGATAATGGTACTTGTTCCGGTCACCGTGCGGCTGGCCAAGACCCCCGGTCTGGAGATCCCGGTACGTGCGCCGGGCCTGGGGGCCGAAATCGAGCGCCGGATCGGTGTTCCGAATCCACCAGTTGTAGGAAACCACGAGCGTATCCGCCGGAGTGCGAACCACCCGCATGGCGGCGGCGTGAGGTACCGGACCGTACGGGCTGCCGATCAGGTCTCCGTTGTTGTCGATCGTCCACGCGAGATTGACTTCGTCGCTGTCGGGCGGGCACGGAGGCTCCAGATACAGGGCAGGCAGCGTCTTTTTGAAACCACTCAAATCGTCCTCGTAGCCCTGGCCGGAGTTGTCGCCCAGCGAGTGGATGTCGGCGTCGACATAAAACCCCATATAGACCTGCCGAAGGCGGTCGTCCCGGATATTCTTTATCCCGAAATCCATCAGCACGAAATCCTGCGCGTACGAATATGACCAGGCAAACGAACGCTGGGTCACCTCGATTCCGAGCGGCCGGTGGGAGCGACCGTCGAGATAATCGGTTCCGACACCGCGGCAGCGAAGGCAGGTGTCATAGTATACGGCGATATAGTCCTGCTCCGAAATAGCGCCCAGGTATTCCTTCTCTTTGGCGGGATCGATGTTTGAACGTCGGGTAATACCGGTGGTATCCGGGTGGTACTCGTGTCCGCCCATACCGGCGGTGGAGACCAGGGTGTCCCGGCCGACAATCGCCCCGACCCAGAGGTCGGCCCCCCACAAATACGTTGTGAAGCTCCCTTTGGGGTACTCGCATGATTTCACCTGCTCATGGGTGACGCAGTCGGTCTCGCCCCCGAGCGACCAGCCGTTGCCGAATGAGCCGTCGTTGCTGACCGACATTACGATATTGCCCACATTGTGTTCGACATTACAGTAGGCGGGGCCGGCGGCCGCCGACGACAAGGGCTCTCCCGGAGGGGCCGGTGGGGACGGCTCCGACCGCGCCCACAGACTACCGCCGGACGACACCAGAACTGCCGCTGCCAGTACGGCTACAGCGGATGCGGCGAATTGACGAACGCGGTGGGTCAACAGTGTACAGCTCCTCGGCTGGGGTCAACGGGGTCAAACTGATGACGCGCCAGCCGTTAGATTGCAAAAACATAACAGAATATTCGGCCGGAGCAAGGGGTATCTGGGGGGGCGGACTATCTCTTGACTCACGAACTGCTTAGTGGCTTTATTGAAGTTGGAATCGCCGGTCCGCAACTCGCCATGCCTATGACAACCTACCAACTCCTGCAACTACAGTTCAGACGTGTTCCAGTCTATGTGGCCGGCCTTTATCTGGTCTGCACGCTCTCGTTATTTCTCGGATCGTGCGATGAATCGGCGCGGAAGGGCAGGATAAAGTTAGAACATCACCTTCCTCCTCAGCTCAACTCCTGGCAGCGGCAGCCTGGTGTTGCCATCTTTAACCGCGAAACGATCTTCGACTATATCGACGGCGCCGGTGAGGTTTACAACTCATACGCGTTCCAAGAAGTCGCCCTGGCGCGCTATACACAGGACAATCAGCCCGAAGTTACAGTCGAATTGTTTGACATGGGTGTGCCGGAGGATGCCTACGGTGTATTCAGCTATGCGCGCGAGCAGGAAGAATCAGGTATCGGCGGCGGCTACGAGTTGCGCGGCGGCGTGCTCTGTTTCTGGCAGGCCAGGTTCTATGCCTGCGTGACAATCGAGCGAAGCGACGAGCAATCAGGTGAGCTGCTGAAGTCGATAGCGGGCGCACTTAGCGATTTCCTGCCTCGCCCATCAATTAGGCCGCCCCTTGTCGATGCTCTGCCGTCCGAGGGCATGAGTCTGTCCAGCGTCCGTTATTTTCACAATCAGCAATCGCTCAACTACCACTACTATCTGGCGCGGGAGAATATCCTCAACCTGGATTCGACCACCAGCGTGGTTCTCGCTCGCTATCAAGCGGCCTCCGCCTCTCTAATCCTGATAGCATACCGGGACGTCACGACCGCCTCGACGGCATTGGCATCGTTCCGGAGCGACTATCTATCAGCATCCGATACGAACTTCCCGGTGGAGATTAAGCCGGGGAAGTTTGCGTCTTGCGTTCAGGTCAATAAATATGTCGCCGTGGTGCTCGATGCCCCGAGCCCCCACGTCGCGGACAGCCTGCTCGATGCATCGCGTGCCAGTCTGTCCCGTCTCAATTAGGAAGGATCACCGCCATGACTCTGCTCGATGATTGTCTTACCCGACGCGATTTTATCAAAGGGGCCGGCGGTGTCGCGGTCGGCTTAGCGGTCGGGCTGCCGGCGCTCGCCGACGATATCATTCAGGATGCCGAGGTCAGGTCGCGGGTGGTGCTCATTCGCCACGAGTCGGTGGTCGGCAGCGACGGCAAGATCAACGCTGCTCTGATACAGCAGATGCTCGATGAAGCGGTAGTTGCGCTTTTCGGCAAGGAGAAACCGATTGACTGCTGGCAACAGATTATCAGGCCCTCTGACATAGTGGGCATCAAGAGCAATGAATGGAAATACCTCCCAACTCCGCCCGAGGTGGAGCAGGCGATCCGAGCGCGTCTCCTCGAAGTCGGCGTGTTAGCTGAGAATATCGCCATTGATGATCGCGGCGTACTCGACAACCCGGTGTTCCTGACGGCGACGGCACTGATCAACACGCGCCCGATGCGCACCCATGCCTGGTCGGGTGTGGGCAGCCTGATCAAGAACTACATCATGTTCGCCGAAAACCCGCCGGACTATCACGATGACGCGTGCGCCGGACTGGCAAAGCTATGGCAACTGCCCATAGTCAAGGGCAAGACACGGCTCAATGTTCTGGTGATGCTCACGCCGCAGTTCCACAGTGTCGGGCCGCACCACTTTGATCGGAGTTATATCTGGAATTACAACGGCCTGATCGTCAGTACTGACCCGGTGGCCGCCGACAGCGTGGGGCTGCGTATCATACAGCGTAAGAGGCAGGCAGTATTCGGCGAAGATCGCCCTATTCAGCCGACCGCTCATCATATCGCCCTGGCTGACATCGAGTATCATCTTGGCAACAGCCTGCCCGAGAACATCGAACTGATCCGCCTCGGCTGGGAGCGTGATATCCTCATCTGAAACTTGCAAAGGAAGCTCACTCATGCGACGATTCACTCTTGTGCTCGGGCTGGCTTTGCTGGTAACGCACTGCGCGAAGCGGAACGACCTTCACTTTGACGCGCTGGTTGCCGATTTGCACAGCGACGCAGTGCTGCGCATGATGGAAGGCGCCGATTTCGGCACGCGCGACACCGCCGGTGACATGGACATTCCGCGCCTGCGCGACGGGGGTATCGATCTTCAGGTAATGGCCTGCTGGCTGTCCACGACAACGCCGCTGGAGGAGTGTCGCCCTCACGTAGACAGCATGTTGGATTCGCTCATGGTGCAGCTTGATCGGTATCCGGATGAGGTCGCAGTGTGCCGAACGGCCGCGGACGCGGAGCGGATTATCGCTTCAAACAAAACAGCCGTCTTTATCGGCATCGAGAATGGCGTGGCCATCGCCAATGATACCGCGAACCTGCGCCACTTCTACGAGCGTGGAGTGCGGTACATGACCCTGACCCATACGGCGTCGAACGACTGGTGTATATCATCGGCCGATACCGCTCCGGCGTTTCAAGGATTGACCGATCTTGGCCGCGACATAGTGCGTAAGATGAATGAGCTCGGGATGATCGTCGATATTTCTCATGCGTCGCCGACGGCTGTCGACGAGGTCCTGGAGATTACCACTGATCCGATAATCGCGTCGCACTCGTGCGTGTATGCGCTTTGTAAGCATGATCGAAACCTCACTGACGATCAGATCAGGGCGATAGCCGCCAACGGAGGCGTGATCGGGATCAACTTCTACAATGGATACCTATCGGACGAATGGAACCGGATGGCCGATTCGTTATTCGAGGCATACGAACCGACATTTGATTCGGTTGATAGCACCTTTGTTGACGACAAGACCGGCCGTCGTGCCGCTAGGGCAGTTCTCTTTGAAGAAATTGAGCGGAAGCTCGCGCCTGTTGGGGTCAATGTCGCCACGGTAGTCGATCATATCGATTACATCGTCAAGCTGGTCGGGCCCGACCATGTCGCCCTGGGGTCTGATTTCGATGGGGTCTTTGCTCTGCCCGCGGGCCTGGACGATTGCACGGGTGTGCCGCGTATCACCGAGGAGTTACTCGCCCGAGCCTACAGCGAGGGGGATATTCGCAAAATTCTCGGCGGCAATTTCATGCGGGTATTTCGACAAGTTTGCGACTGACCCAGTTAAACTGGCGGCCCGCCGCCTTGGGCTTTTGCTGCAATTCATCTCGCACGAAAACGACCCGGAGACTCATCCTTCAGCGTGGGAATAGGAGGACAGCTCGCGTGCAATCCTTGTAGCCCACACGCGTAGGGAGGAATCCAACAGACGCTAACTTAGCTCTCGTGCGTGGTGGACGTCCTTGTGCACGACGGCCCCACTCTCGAATGCGAAGTTAGCGCTTAGGTGAGGAATCCCTTGGGCGCTTGCGAACGCGGGTGACCGGCGATTCTGGCGACCGCTATCCGCGTGCCGGTCAAACGGTTATATCTGTACCGGAATCCGCTTGCTATCTGTTGAAAATGGAGCTATAATAATTGTTTGGGTTTGAATACGTCCCGAACTCGTTGGACAGCAATCTGGTGCGCTGGTAGAGGGGTTCGGCATAATCGGAGCATGTAACACAAGATGAGTGAAAGAATCGTCAAGATGCTGCCGCTGTTGTTGCTCGGAGGCGTCCTGTTGGGGGTGCTGTTCGGGTACTTCCTGCCGCAGGTCGGTCTGGCCCTGGCATTCCTGGGCCAATTGTTCGTGGGAGGTTTGCGTTTGATCATGGTCCCGCTTCTGATCGCGGGGACCATCACCGGGGTTGCGTCGTTTGGTGAGTTGCGTAAGATCGGGGGAGCGGTTTCGACTATGCTCGCTTATTTCGCGGCAACCTCTGTCGCGGCGGTGGTTGTGGCGATCGGAGCAGCGATCGTTTTCGTGCCGCAAGCCGGTTTCGCCGGTCTGTTTGCGTCGCCGACGACCGCTCCATGGGCCTCACTTGGTGAGGTTTTCAGCGGCCTCATCCCCGGCAATCTGTTTCAAGCAGTCATTCAGGGCAAATTCCTGGGCGTGGCCGTCGGCGCGGTGCTGCTGGGCGGGGTACTGGCGTCAATGGGGCTGCGTGGCCGCACAGTGGTCACGTTTTTCAAGGGCCTCCACGAGGGCCTTCTCCAGGTAGTCAAGTACGTAATGTACTTGGCTCCGCTCGGTGTCTTCTCGCTGGTTGCGGCTGCTGTCGCGGGGAGTGTTTCGTCGCCACTTGAATTATCAGCTACGCTGGGATCGTACCTGTGGGCGGCGCTTGTCGCGACGGCGATATTCGGTGTTGTGGTTTTGCCTCTGTCGATCTGGTTCTTTGGCGGCCGCCCGATTTGGCCATTTTTTTCTGAGCTTTCACCCGCCTTGCTGACCGCGTTCGGCTCTTCATCCAAAACAGCAACCTACCCGGTAACTTACCAATGCTTGATTGAGAAGTCGCATGTCGATCACCGTTCCGTGTCGACCGTGCTTCCGGTGAGTACGGCGCTCGGGCTGGATGGCACCGCCATACTGATGACAGTCGGCACCGTATTCGCCGCCCACGCCTTTGGTCTCTCGGTCGGATTTGGTGTAGTTTTGCTGGTCGCCGGGCTTTCTGTTCTCATCGCAATAGCCGCCGCGGGCATCCCCTCGTCGACTCTGCTGGCCGCGCCGGTACTTTTCGGAGTCGTAGGCTTGTCTGCGGAGCAGGCGGCGGTGGCAGTTGCCGGCATGGCGGCTTTGGACTGGCTGGTTGACCGAGTGAAAGCGATGGTTTCTGTCGCCAGCGATGCCACTGCCTGCACGGTGGTGGCCCGGGCGCTTGAAACGCGCGCTGCAGTACGTCCCCCCCGCGCGCGACATCCCGAACGGCCCGAACGCGAAACCGGAGAAATGGTCCGCGAGCGCGTGGGCTTTCGGCCCGACAGTTTCGGCGATCGCCGTCGCCGCGGAGGCCCTGGTGGCCGTGAGCGAGTGCGACGCGACGAACCAGGCGGGGGTCGACCTGCACCGGTCGGTGGCGGGTACCGTGGCCGCGCCGAAAACGACGAACGCTCGCCCTTCCAGATGAAGGCCGGGCGCACTCCCGCGCTGGGGATCGATCGCGATCGCCCCGCGCCTGAGCGCCCGCCGCGCGAAGAGAGGCGGGACCGCGATGAGCGACGGGACCGCGACGAGCGCCGTGAGCCAAGGCGGCCGTTTGAAGGGTCGGGCGAGTCGCGCCGGCCGCGCGGTAGATTCCGCCACGGAACAGACAGGCCGGAGACCGGCCCCCCGCGCCGTCCGGCGGAAGCGTCCGCCGAAGGTACAACTGCCCCCGCCGAACCACCCCGGCTCAAGCCGGAGGTAGTCGCCAGAGAATTGTCCAGGGTGTCGGCGCAGTTGCGCGATTCAGATGCAGAGCCGACGCCTGAGCTTGAAGCCGTAGCGCCGTCCGATGATCTCAATGACGACCTGCCGCCCGGTCCGGAAGAGCCGACCCCGTTCCGCCACGGGCGCCATATTGACGATGAACTTCCCGAAAGCGACTCGGAGTCCGACGAAGGAAATCGGGATATGTTCGAGGCGCGGGATTACGAGGCCCCGGGCGCGGTGGAAGCGGCCGACGATTCGCAGGAAGGCAGCAGGGAGAGCCATGGCGATGGCGAATCTGCGGATATTGCCTTTGGACGCGGCCGTCATTTTCGGGGAGCGGCATTTCGTGGCGCCGAGGCGACACCAAAAGAAGAGTCGCCAGAGAAGCCGGAAGACGAGGTCGCGCCGCCGGGGTTTTCATCCGAAGACGTTTCTTTCGGGCGGATCAAGCGCAAGCGACCCCGCTGAGGTAGCGGAGCTCTTCATCTGTCTGTGCGACAATGAGTTGCGGCCGGCTGTCCGGTCGGGGCGGAACATTGCGGCGTTTTCGGCGATATACTGGTAGGACTGCGCGACCGGCCCACGGACGCGGAAAAAGGTTGATTGTAGTAGCCCGGCACCATATTACGTGCCGGGCAGGTAGATGAGAAATGAACAGTGTTAAAGTTACTTTCATGATGCTTGGTCTGATAGCCCTCTTCGTGGCTGTCGGATATTCAGCAGGCGGCCAGTCTGGCATGGTGATGGCTTTTGTCTTCGCCTCGATCATGAACTTCCTGGCCTATTGGTTCTCGGACAAGGTGGTGCTGGCCATGTATCGCGCTCGTCGCGTGAATGAGTCAGACCATCCGAAGTTGTTTCGCGTTGTCCGCAGGGTGGTCCAGCAGGCCATGATGCCGACCATGCCGGCGGTTTACATCGTGCCGACCCGCGCCCCCAATGCCTTTGCCACCGGCCGCAGCCTGGATCACGCCGCGGTGGCAGTGTCGGAGGGACTTCTCGAGCTGCTGACCGAAGACGAACTGGAAGGCGTGATCGGCCACGAAATAGCTCACATTCAGAATAAAGACATGCTGGTTGGTACAATCGCGGCCACGTTTGCCGGTGCGATCGGCATACTGGCGTCGATCGCCCGCTGGGGGGCGATTTTCGGAGGCGGTGGCGGCCGCGACGACAACCGCGGCGGCGCTATCGGCCTCCTTGTAGCCGCGTTCCTTGCGCCGATTGTAGCGATGATCATTCAGATGGCCATATCGCGCCAGCGTGAGTACAAAGCCGACGCTGAGAGCGGGCGGGTTACGGGCAAGTACCTTTCGCTGGCTTCGGCGCTCGAAAAACTGCATCGCTCACCGATTCGCATGAATCTCGATGATCGTCCGGCCACAGCACACCTGATGATTGCCAACCCGCTCTCGGGAAAGAGCTTTACGACCCTGTTCTCGACCCATCCGCCGGTTGAGGAGCGGATCAGCAGGCTGCGGCAGATGGCTCAGATGCCACACCATGGATGAACCGAGTGACACCGCACCCGGCTATGAACGCCGGCGCGCCTCACTGAGACCGGGGCGCTGACATGGACCGCGAACTTCTCCTGGAGTTGGCGGCCATCGTTGTCCTGGTGCTCGCCAACGGGCTTTTCGCGCTGGCGGAATTCTCCATCATTTCTAGCCGGCTGAGCCGCCTCGCTCAGAAATCCGCGGAAAAGAAATGGGGCGCCACGCGCGCGAGAAAGCTGCGCTCCGATCCGGAGCGTTTCTTGGCGTCGATTCAGGTCGGTATTACCCTGGTGACGGCGCTTATGGGCGTATTCTCCGGCGCCACGATAGTCGCCAAGATCGAGGCCGCTCTGATGCACTCGCCCTGGCAGTGGGTCGTAGAATCCGCAACCACGCTTGCCATGGGCCTGGTGGTGGTGGGCATCACGATCCTGTCCGTGGTGATCGGCGAACTGGTTCCGAAGTATATCGCGCTGAGTTACCCGGAGCGATTCGCCCGCTACGTAGCCGCACCGGCCGGCGTGTTCATCAAGCTTACGGCGCCGTTTTCGCGCATGTTGAGCTGGCAGGCCAACGCGATCGTGCGCATGCTTGGATTCAAACGCTCTGACAGTCATCATCACGTCACCGAGGAAGAGATCAATGTGATGGTCCTGGAGGGCAAGCGGCGGGGGGTATTCGACGAGACCGAGCACGAGTTCATCCGCTCGGTCTTCGATTTTGCCGACTCCACCGCGCGCCGCGCCATGACTCCGCGGCCCGATGTAATAGCCCTTGACCGTACCGCCGATCCGGAGGCGATCCTCCGCACGATCACCGAGCAGGGCTACAGCCGGTACCCCGTATATGAAGAAACCATCGATAAAGTAATCGGAGTCATTCACACCAAGGACCTGATCGAGCGGCGGGTCGACCTTGGCCGGATTGATCTGGGCGCGCTCATTCGACCGGCCCTGTTTGTGCCGGATTCCATGCCGCTCCCGCGCCTGCTCAAGGAGTTTCAGCGCGGCCGCAACCACATGGCGATAGTGCTCGACGAGTTCGGCGGTACGGCAGGGATCATCACGATCGAGGACATCCTCGAGGAACTCGTGGGAGAGATTCAGGACGAGTACGATGCCGAGCCGGCGCCGATCGCCCGGCTCTCCGAGAGTTCGCTCTTTGCCGATGGCGATGTCTGGCCGGGTGACGCCAACGAGCTGATCGATAGTCACCTGCCCGAGGATGAGCACGACACACTCGCGGGCCTGCTCTTGGAGGCTCTGGGGCGGCTGCCCGACAAGTACGAGGCGGTGAACATCGCCGACGCTCGCCTGACGGTGCTGGCCAAGAGCGAGAATCGGATTCTGCGTCTGAAGGTCGAGAAGATCAGCTCTGAGGCCACGCCGCGCGCTTAAGCGGCGACCCAAATCCCTCTACGCTCCGACGGTTCTTTTTCGTACATTACCCGTATGAATATGCGTGATCATCCGGTATCGGGCCGTCGCCTGTTCTGGACCATTGTCCTGAACTCGATCATCACGGTGGCCGAGTTTGTCGCGGGACTGATTTCCGGTTACCTGGCGTTGACCGCCGATGCCGTCCACAATTTGTCTGATGTCGCTGCGCTGGTCCTGGCCTGGCTTGGGGTCAAAGGCTCCCAGTTACCGGCCACCAAACGGTCTACCTATGGCTTCATGCGGATCGAGGTAATGACCGCGTTCATATCGGCTGTCTCCCTGGTCGTGATCGCGCTCTTCATCATCTGGGAGGCGTACCAGCGACTGATGAATCCCGTGGAAATCTCCATGCCCTGGCTGTTCCTTACCGTGACAGCGATTGGCTTATTGGGCAATCTGCTTTCGGTCGTCCTTCTGCACCGTGAGAAAGACAAGTCGCTCAACTTAAAAACCGCTTTCCTGCACATGGCCTACGACACCGCCTCTTCGGGCGTGGTGCTGATCGGCGGCGTGGTGATCCTGTTCACTGGTTTGACGGTGATCGACCCCATCCTGTCCACCGCTATCGCCCTTATGATCTTCTGGTCGTCGTATCTTGTGATCAAGGAGGCGGTGATGATCCTGATGGAGGCGGTGCCGTCGGCGGTGAATTTCGACCAGGTCCACCGCGCCATCCGGGCGGTCCCGGCGGTGTGCGACGTACACGATCTTCACATCTGGTCGCTGTCATCCTATGAAATTGCACTTTCCTGTCACGTCTGCCTCAAGGATGAAGACTACAGCCGGGGGCCGGCTATAGTCACCGAAATCGGCCGTCTCATGCGCGAGCGGTTCGGTATCGGACACTCGACCATCCAGATCGAACAGAAAGGGTGCGACCGCTCGGAACTGCTTTGCCGCCATCACGGCCATGATCTCGAATGAACTTGGATAGACCTCTCCACCAGCTCACTATTGAGGATCTCGCCTTCGACGGCAAGGCGGTGGCGCATCTCGACGGTAAAGTGGTGTTTCTCGACTCCGGCCTGCCCGGGGAAACGGTGCTGGCTGAAATCACCCGCTCGCACCCACGCTACAGCCAGGGTCTGGTGAGGGAGATTACGTCGCGCTCGCCTCAGCGAATCCAGGCGCGGTGTCTGCATTTCGGAACCTGCGGCGGCTGCTCTTGGCAGGACCTCGCCTACAGTGAACAGTTGGCTTTCAAGAAGCGGCACGTGGTCGAATGCCTGGCGCGAATCGGGGGTTTGCGCGAGGCCGCTGTTCGCGACGTACTCCCTTGCAGCAATGTCTTCGAATACCGCAACAAGATGGAGTTCTCGTTTCATGCGCTGGAGGAGGGCGGTTTTCACCTCGGGCTGCATCGACGGGGACGATTCGACGATATCTTTGATTTGCACGCCTGTCACCTCCAGGATGATATGGCCAATCGCATTGTCGGGTCCGTGCGCGATTTCGTCAAGCGCGAGCAGGTGCCGGTGTACGATGTCACCCGCCACACCGGCTATATGCGCTTTTTGATTGTCCGGCGCGGCCTCCGTACCGGCCAAACCATGGTCAACATCGTCACCAATCGGGGCCCGTTTTCTCTTGCGGAGCGCTTGGTCTCTGAGCTGCTTGAGTCGTTCCCACGAATGACGACTATTATCCATGGCCAGAACGGCTCCAAATCGAATATCGCTACGGCCGAAACCGAATCTGTTTTGTTCGGACCGGGCTATATCGAAGAAAAAATCCTCGGTCTGACTTTTCGGATCAGAGCCAATTCGTTCTTCCAGACGAACACCGAACAGGCCGAGCTGCTCTATCAGGCCGGATTCGAACTGCTGAAACCATTGCCCAGTGACCGATTGCTCGATCTGTACTGCGGTACCGGTACGATCGGACATCTGCTGGCGCCGCGAGTATCCGAGGTGGTCGGAGTCGAGATTGTTCCCGACGCGGTGACCATCGCCCGCGAAAACGCCTCGGTGAATGGCATCGTCAATGTGACTTTCCTGCAGGCCAATGTCGCCGAATACCTGCGTGGGGGGCCGGAGCACTTGCGCGACTTTGACGCTTTTATAATTGATCCGCCCCGGGCGGGGCTGCATCCCAAGGCACTCAAGCGAATACTCGCCCTGGCTCCGGCCCGGCTGCTCTACTATTCCTGCAACCCGGCGACTTTTGCCCGCGACGCCCAGGCGCTCTGTGACCGGGGCTACCGCATGTCCGAGGTCCAGCCGGTCGATATGTTTCCCCACACGCGCCATATCGAACTCGTGGCCCTGTTTTCCCGTTGAATCTTTGGTTGCGCTCGCCGGCAGTCGGCGGGTACATTGGTTTGCTCAACTTTGGAGGTTTGATGATCCGCTGGACAACCGCCCTGTTAATTCTGCTCTCCCTGACTTTACTGGCTGCCCCAGATCTTAGCGCCGCCCGGAACGAGGAATCGTTTGACAAGCTCACGGGGGAGATACTCGCCGCCCTGCAGTTGTTTTACCCCGTCCACGCCACCGAGATGGGCATCCATGATTACGATCATCGTTTGGCCGACTACTCCCCCGGCTCGGTAAGACAGATGCGCGGACGGCTCACCGGTTTCGTAGAAAAACTCCATCAATACCGCAATTATTCGTTCTCCCCGGAAGACGCGATCGATTTTAAGCTGATCCGCTCCAATGTCGAGATGACCCTGCTCGATATCAAAGAGATCAAGTGGCATGAGAAATCGCCGCAGTTGTATATCGATGAGGCGGTCAACGGAGTTTACTTCCTGCTTCTGTCGCAACATGCTCCGCTGTCGGAAAAGCTGTTGTCGATCCTGGCGCGCATGAAAGCGGTGCCGGAGCTGTTTCAGGCGGCGCGTAGCAATCTCAAGGGCCCGCCCGACGTGTATCTCGACCTCGCCGATGAATCGTTGGAGTCCGCCAACGCCTTTTACCAGGAGGTAGCGGCGGAGCTCATGAGACAGTTTCCTGAGCGGGCAGACGAGATTCTCCGCGTCTCAACCCAGGCGCGCGAGGCGATGAATGATTTCGCGGCTTTTCTCGACGGTTTAACGCCGGGGCCGGCCACCTCGTTTGCTATCGGCAAAGTGAACTTCGATTACATGCTTAGCCACGGCAGCTTTTTGAACTATGATTCCGATTCGCTGCTGCGAATGGGTGAGGCGCTGCTGGCCGCGGCGCAGGAGGAGTATCGGCTGTATCGGCAGTATGTCGACGAAAACCACCAGACCGGCCGCGATTCAGTATTCGTACCAGCCAGTTTTAGACGTAAGGACGTTCTGGACTACTACCGTTGGGAAATCGACCGAGTGCGGAGGTTTCTGGGCGATAATTCCGTTGTGTCGGTGCCTGAAGATATCGCGCCGGTTGAGGTGGTGGAGACACCCCAGTTTCTCAGATCTATGGTGGCGGGCATTGCATATCATCCGGCTGGGCCGTTCGAACGGAATCAGCGCGCGATTTTCTACGTAAGGCCGCTGCCGGACACTTTGGATCCCAGCCAGCGCGCGGCGTTCTATCGCTATGTCCACCGTCGCGGTTTCAAAGGCTCGGTCGTGCACGAGGCTTATCCCGGGCACCATTTGCAGATGCAGCTCGCCGGGAGAAATGCGTCGCTGATCCGGCGCTGGCAGTCTAACATGCTCATGGTCGAGGGTTGGGCGCTGTACTGCGAGGAACTAATGTACCACGCCGGCCTTTACGGTGAGGAAGACCCGGCCATGTGGCTGGCTATTCTCGGCGGTATCAGGTACCGCGCGGCACGGATTATCGCCGATGTCAAACTCCACACCGGGCAGTTTACTTATGAGCAGTGCGCGGACTGGATGATCAGTACGCTCGACGCCGAAAGCGAGTCCGATAAAGAGTATCATCGGAAAATGGTGCGCAAGTATACGCTGACGCCGAGCGTGTGGATGTCGTATCTGGTGGGCAAGATCGAGATCGAGAGGCTCCGCGACGAGGTCATGCAGCGCGATGGTGATGCTTTCGATGAACAAGCCTTCTACGATAAGCTGCTGTCATTCGGGTCTATTCCTCCGGCTCTGATACGCGCATCATTCGGTCTGTAGGGCCGTCTCGGTGGCCCACCGAAGCTGCTAAACTCACCGCAGGGCCAACCCCTGGGGCATCGGCGCGTCGTGGTGGACGAGGACGTCCACTACGCACGAGGTAACCCGGCAAAATGATGGGTCGCCTAAGATAAAGGCGTGCCTGGATCCCGCCCCGGTGGGTGGTCCCAAGGATCTCGGCCTGTCTCCTGTCGCACGCAAACATCTCCCCCTAAGTGCCCGCGACACAAAGAAATATGCTTCGGCCCATCTTCGCACCCTCCCGAGGCAAACACGCATAGGCCGACCGCCCACCAAGCCGCTATCGGTCAATCAGATAGCAAGAAGGGCTTTTCAATTTCGCTGTTGCGCCGTTCCACGGCACCGTATATTGACATATATGGCCGGCAATACGATGTGGGCTCCATGGCGAGCCGCGTTTATCCTGGGCAAAAAGGAGAAAGGGTGCATCTTGTGCAACCGGTTCCGCATGGAGGATTCGGTCGAGAATCTGATTCTCTATCGCGGCGAGAAGAACTTCATCATCCTCAACAAGTTCCCGTACAATACCGGTCACACCCTGATTGTCCCCAATCGCCATGTCAGCCAGTTGGAAAGTCTCAAGGCGGACGAGGCGGCCGAGTTCTTCGACCTTATCCGCATGACTGTAGTCGCGATCAAGAAGCGTCTCAAGCCCCACGCCCTGAATGTCGGCATGAACCTCGGTCGCCTTTCGGGCGCGGGCATTCCCGGGCATGTGCACATGCATGTCGTGCCGCGCTGGAACGGTGACACCAATTTCATGCCGGTTATCGGGCAGACCGCAGTGGTGTCGATCCCGCTGGAACCTGTCTACGAAGTCCTGCGACAGGAGCTGCGCCGCCAATGAAAAGGGGCAAGATTCCAACCAAATCGGAACTGCTCCGGCTTCAGAGGCTTTACAAGACTGACGAAAAGATAGGCGAGCGTCTCGGCGGCGTTCCGGCATATCTGGTTGCCTACTGGCGGCGCAAGAAAAACGTCCCCAAGTACTCGCTGCCCAAGTTCTCCGAACAGGATATTCGCAATCTGTGGGAGCGGTACGGAGACGACGAGAAAGCCGGCCTCGAACTCGGAATCTCCAAGGCGGCGTTTTACAACTGGCGCCGTCGCTACGGTTTCAGGGAAAAGCCGGCGTTTCTCAAGCTGGAACAACTGGAATTCGCTTTCCCTGGCCTGGCCCTTCCGGCGCATGCCAATTCCCTCTACGGTAAGAGGACCGCGGTACAAAAGATACTGGCCCGGGCTGCTGCGACCGACCGCGTCGATCCTGGACAGTCGATAGAGGTCGAGCCGGACCTCACTATCGCTCCCGACGGCGCCGCCGGGGTGATCAAGGAGTTCCTCAAGAACGAGGAACGGGTCTGGAATCCGTCGCGGGTAGTCCTCATGCCCGGTCACAGCCATGATGAGATCGGCGGCACGGTAGTCGAGGCGCACCGCCTGGTGCGCGAATTCGCGCGCCGCCAGGGGATCAGGGCGTTCCACGATGTCGAGGAGGGGAACTGCCCCCAGGTGGCGCTGGAAAAGGGACATCTCGTGCCGGGAAGTATGACGCTCGGTGTTGGTGGCCAGACCATCGGATTCGGCGCCATGGCCGGACTGGCGATAGCTGTCAATCCGCATGATCTGGCCGCGGTGTGGGCCGGCGGCAAGTACCGCCTCATCGTACCGGAGACGGTCCGCGTGGTCATCAGCGGCAGACGCGGCCGTGGAGTCTCGGCTATTGATATCGCCCTGTCGGTAATCAGGCAGCTCGCGTCGGAAGAGCTGGCCGGACGAGTGATCGAATACACTGGGGCGGCAGTTTCTCAGATGACCATGGGCGAGCGCTACACTCTGGCCGCGCTGAGCACCTACACCGGTGCGGTTGGTGCGCTGTGCGCGTATGACGCCACCACGCGGCGATATCTCACCGGACGCACGATGACTCGATATCAGCCGCTCGTACCGGACAAGGACGCCGAATACCGTCAACTGTACCAGATCAATATCGACCATCTTGTGCCTCAGGCGGCTCCAGTTGACAAACCGATCGAGTCCCGCGCCGTGGCGGAGATGCGTGACCTGCCGGTTCACATGGTGTTCGTGGGCGGATGCATGGCGGGACGGTTCGAGGATCTTCGAGTGGCTGCTGATATTATCAGGGGCCACGAAGTGCACGACGGTTGTCGCCTGACGGTTGTTCCTGGTTCGCGCTCTGTTTATCTCGAGGCGCTCAAGAAAGGGTTGATTCGCGTGTATATCGAGGCGGGGGCAATCGTGCAACATCCCGGCAGCTTGAGCGGATTCCCGTTGCCGGCAACAGGGGAACGCGGGCTGACCACGTTTTGGTTCGGACCCCGCTTGCGCGACGGTTCCGAGTTGTTCATCTGTTCGCCGGCGACCGCGTCGGCATCGGCGGTTAACGGCGTAATCACCGATCCAGCCGGGCACGGGCGGTGAATTAGACATATCTGTCGAATTGGCTTCAATCTATCTGATCTCCGCTCGGGGCAAACCGGAAACCTGAGTCACTTTGATGGGATTGGATTTTTTTGTTTACAAAGCCGTCTGATGGAGGCTTCTTTGCTGCCGGATTTGGCCGAGTCAAGGGACTCAAGCAAAGAAGGCAATGGCCGAATAGCGGCGATTGGTTGGACAAGTAACCGGTTACTAAACTTTACAAGGAGGTTCTATGAAGAAAGTACTGTTCCTCGCTACATGTGGCATAATCGTAATTGCCATGAGTGGCACAGTGTTCGCTGGTGAAACAAAACCCGCTGTTTATCTTGGCGGCGGACTCGGATTGCCGATGAGCCCTTCGACTTTTAGCGACTTTTGGAAGATGGGTTTCGGCGGAACCGGGCGGTTCGCGTTCGAAGTTAGCCCCGCGGTAGAGGTGGGTGCTACGATTGGGTACAGCTCGTTCTCGTTTGACGATGACAAGTTTATCGAATGGGTCGAAGCCAACTTTGGTCCTGTCGACCCGACTGCTACTGTCGACGGGCTTGGCCTTACCGCTCTGGAGTTTCTAGCTGATGTGAAGTACATGTTTAGTACTGGCCAGGAAGCGAAACCATTTGTACCCTATCTGGTAGCCACGGCCGGGATGACCAACCTCTCTTTCGATGACGCAACGGTTACCGAGGCTGGCGAAACGACGGTTATCGACATGAGCGATGTTAGTGCCACTGATCTCACTCTTGGATTCGGTGCCGGGTTCCAGTACATGCTCAGCCCGAAGACCGGACTCTGGTTCGACGGTAAGTACATGATCATCATGACTGAAGGTGAGAGCACCAGCTACGTCCCGATTCGCGCGGGCATTAAGATTATGTTCGGCGGCAATTAGTAGCTACGTTTAGTTTAAGCCAAGATAGGCCCTGCCACAGCGGGGCCTTTTCTTGTGTGTCACCTTTTTGTTGATCCCTTGACCTGCCGTCTTTCTTTGTCGTCGTGCCGAAAGTTGGTGTTCATGTTGGGGATCAGTCTGATCAGTCTGTTCGTTGTCAAAGGCTGCCATCCTGTCGCCTAAGCATAGGCGATATCTGGCGCGATCCGCTCCGCGGCCATGTAGTCGCTTGCGGCGATGCCGCCGATATGGGGTTCGTGAGATCGCTCATTATCGATCAGGCGCGCCCGACTCTCGCGGTGCATGATCCGCCCTACAACATGATCGCTTTCGAACAGAGACCGGTGGAGGATTATGTCGCCTGGTGCCGATAGTGGATCGATATCACCTATGACCTATTGGCAGAAAACAGCGCTCTCTACGTCTGGCTGGGAGCTGACCAAAAGCGCCACTTCCAACCGCTCCCGCAGTTTATGGCCATGATGGCCGAGACGCCGTTTGAATCGCGTTCATTCATCACCATGCGCAATCAGCGCGGTTACGGCACGCCGAAAAACTGGATGGCCGTCCGCCAGGAACTGCTCTACTACACGAAAGGCGAGCCGTCGTTTGAGGTCCAGTACACGGATATCCCGAAAATTCTCAGAGGGTACTATAAGGATGTAGGTGGATCCCGAACGGAGAATCTGGAGCGATCGCACTCCGAGTGCATCCGCCCCGGAAATGTCTGGGTCGATATCCAGCAGGTATTCTACCGCATGGAGGAAAACGTGCCGGGCTGCTACGCGCAGAAGCCGCTGAAGGCGATCGAGCGAATCATCGCGGCCTCATCGCAACCGGGCGGCACAGTGATAGATTTCTTCGCGCACTCGGGCACGACTTTGCTGGCCTGTGAGCGACTGGGTCGCCGCTGCATTACCATCGATATAGATCCTATCTTCGCGGAAATCACGATCCGCCGCCTCGAGCGCTTTCGCGCCACCGGCAAAACCGGCTGGCAGAGAGAGGAGCCATTTGCCGGCAAGCCGGAGCCATGTTTGATTGAGAGATGTGTCCCGTTTTTCGATCGGCAGGGCTCCGTCCCTGCCGAAGGTTGAGGGCGAACGGTTGCATCTCTCGTGTAGCGGGGCACGTGCGTCGGACGCGAGTGGCCATGGATGGCCGACCGGGTCGGGCATGACGGGGGAAGAGCAGAGTCTTTTAGTTTCGTGGGGCGGGTTTGCTTCGAGCCCGTCGACTCTCAAGTCACCCTGAGCCTGTCGAAGGCTGACTATTATGCTGGCGGCAGGCTCCGAGGCCTGCCGATCGCCACAGCGGATGTCGGGTTCGCCCGCTCAGCCGGTCAACCCGGGCGAACCCGACCTACGATCCTGAGTGATGAAGTCAAAACCGCAGGGGTTTCGACCTACAAAGCCCTCATGTACTTGAGCTCCACACCTGCATCATCCACCCGCACGTACGAAAAGTGCCGAATGAAATCGCCGGTATTCACATAGATTCCGGCGCCGAGCTTTTTATGCGTGGGAATGTGCAAATGGCCGATCATTACGACATCGTACCCTTCGCGAAGTTTGCTCTCGGCATACTGTTCATAGTCCGGAGCGAAAGTGTGATCGCGCTTCGAGGTGTGATCTCGCGATGAACCCGATACCCACTTGGCCAGAGGGATCGCCCAGTCGGGTGGGAGTTTTCGGTATAACCAGACATTAACCGGATTACGCAGCACACGCTTCAAAACGCGGTATCCCCGGTCAGCACGGGCGAGGCCGTCGCCATGGGTCATGTGAAAACGGAGGCCGGCGTGTTTCAGATCGAGTTTGTCTCGGTGCAGAAACAACCCGATCTGTCTCTCAAAGTAGTCGTCCATCCAGAAATCATGATTGCCGCTGACATAGTCAATACGGATGCCTCGCTTGACCAGATCCCGCAACATCAGCAGGACATCGGTGTGCTCTTTCGGGATAGCGTGCTTGTACTCGAACCAGAAATCGAACAGGTCGCCGAGGATCACCAGACGGTCGCCGTCCTTGCGGACCAGGGCGCAGAGTTCGCCGAGCTTAGCGACCTTCTCCGCCTCCTGCGGGGGAGAGTCGCAGCCGAGGTGAGCGTCTGAGAATACGTATAAGGCCATCTTATCCTGTTCGAACTCATTAGTAGCTCGGGATGTACGTCATCCCGACATCTTGTCGGGACCGTAAACGTCCCGACCTACACTTCACTTGGCTTGTACGTCGGGTTCCGCGCAGCATCCGATTGAGCGCGAAACCCGACACCGTTCGTTTCGCGAGTGTCACAGCCATCCCACCCGCAAGCGGGTGGGCCACCGGTTGTATCTACGCACCTAACCCTTCGTGATCTCCTGCATCATGTAGGGAAGAGCATGGTACCAGATGTCCCACAGATCACCAACAGGCATATCGACAAGCTCATTTATGACGAGTCTGCCTCCACCGACCTGGCCGATTTCCGCCACCGGCACACTCATGCGCTCGCAAAGCTCGCGGATATAGCCGACGTTTTCGGGAGCACAGGAGATTATCACGCGCGACTGAGTCTCGCCAAACAAGAGGCAGTCGGGCCGTATCCGGTCTGACAGCGTAATTGTGGCTCCGATCCGCCATTCATCATTGCTGATGCACGTCTCGGCCAGCGCCACCGCCAGGCCACCGTCGCTCACATCATGTGCCGAATTCACCCAGCCGGAGCGAATCGCAGCCAGCACGGTCTGCTGCAGCCGCTTTTCGAATTCCAGGTCAAGGTCCGGCACCGGGCCGCGCGTTTCGTTATAGACCGTGTGCAGATACTCCGATGCCCCCAATTCCTCCCGTGATTCACCCAACAACAGGATCGTGTCCCCATCGCTCTTGAACCATTGAGTGGTGATATCGTCGAGATGTTCGACCAGGCCGATCATGCCGATTGTCGGGGTCGGATATACCGCGCGTTCCGGATCTTCATTGTAGAACGAGACATTGCCGCCGGTCACGGGGGTGTCGAACACGCGGCAGGCTTCGCCCATGCCGGCCACCGCTTCGGAGAAGCCGTAATAGATTTCTGGTTTATACGGATTGCCGAAATTGAGACAGTTCGTAATCGCCAGTGGCTTGCCGCCGGAGCAGACGATATTGCGGGCCGCCTCGGCCACCGCGATACGCGCCCCTAATCGCGGATTCAGGTAGCAATACCGCCCGTTACAATCGGTAGCCGTGGCGAGCGCCTTGTCGGTTTTGCGAAGGCGAAGCACTGCCGCGTCGGAGCCGGGACCCACTGCTGTATTCGTGCGCACCTGCGAGTCGTACTGCTCATACACCCACCCTTTGTGGCAGAGATTCGGCGAGCCGAGCATGGTCAGCAGCGTCTTATTCCATTCACGATTTGTGCTGTACTTGCTTAGATCAATCCGATTGAGTTCGTCGAGATACTCCGGTCGTCGGCTCTCCCTGTGATAGACCGGCGCGCCGCCGCCGAGCACGAGCACATCCGACGGTATCTGTGAGACCAGCTCGCCCTGAAGCCGCACGGTCATGAGGCCGTCACTGGTCACGTGGCCGATAATGGTCGAATCCAGCCCCCATTTGTCAAACACCGCGCGGACCGCGTTCTCCCTGCCTTTCTTCACGCACACCAGCATCCGCTCCTGTGACTCGGAGAGAAGTATCTCGTACGGCGTCATGCCGGTTTCACGCACAGGGACTTTGTCGATATCGATGACTACGCCAGACTTTCCCTTGGCGGACATCTCCGATGACGAGCAGGTGAGTCCCGCCGCGCCCATGTCCTGGATGCCGACAATCAGGTCCTGCTCTATGATCTCGAGCGTGGCCTCAAGCAGCAGCTTCTCGGTGAAAGGGTCGCCGATCTGCACCGATGGCCGTTTCTCCTGAGACGCCTCTGAGAGCTCTTCCGACGCGAACGTGGCGCCGTGGATACCGTCGCGGCCGGTTTTCGAACCGACAATCATAATCGGGTTGCCCTCGCCTTTGGCCACCGCCGACACCATCCGGTCCTTTTTGACTATGCCCACCGCCATGGCGTTCACCAGCGGGTTGGCGGTGTACGCGTCTTCGAAAATCGTCTCGCCGGCGACGGTGGGGACCCCGAACGAATTACCGTAGTCGCCGATTCCGCGCACCACACCGTCGACCAGGTACCGCACGCGCGGGTTCTTGGGCGAGCCGAAATGGAGCGAGTCCAGCGACGCAATCGGTCGTGCGCCCATGGTGAAGATGTCGCGCATAATGCCGCCCACGCCGGTGGCCGCGCCCTGGTACGGCTCTATCGCCGACGGATGATTATGCGATTCGATCTTGAATACTACCGCGAGCCCGTCGCCGATATCGACTGCACCGGCGTTTTCCTCGCCCGCTTTGGCCAACAGCGCGGCGCCGTCGCGGGGGAGCGTCTTGAGCAGCGCAATCGAGTTCTTATAGGAGCAGTGCTCGGACCACATGACCGAGAAGATGCCCAGCTCGGTGAAATTCGGCTCGCGGCCGAGGATCTTCTTTATGCGTTCGTATTCGTCGAGTGTAAGCCCGTGCTGCTTGACCAGTTCCGGGGTGACCTTGGGCTGAGTAAAAACTGCGGACACGTGCGACCCTTTCATCGTTGAAAGGCCGAATATAGAGGCCGATTGGGGTGGGGTCAACAGGGAATGGGGAATCGCGGCAGCGTCGGAGCCCTGCCGATCAGATAGAGGGCGTGTTCTTTGATCGGCGGTCCTCTGCGCCTGCCGCGATGAACACCGGCAGGGACGGAGCCCTGCCGATCAGCGGGAGGAAGTCGCCCACGACTACTCGCCCTTTTTTGTTCCGTTTCCAACATGATTACCTATCTTCCCCTCGTGACTACGCTGGAGAAAGTCAGGCAGACCATAGAGACTCACAACCTGCTCGAAAAAGGGCAAGGAGTTCTGGTCGCGCTCTCCGGAGGCCCGGACTCTGTCGCGCTCCTGCACGTACTGTGGCGACTGCGAAAGACCTATCGCCTGACACTCGCTGCGGTCTATGTCAATCATCAGATTCGTCCCCGCGCCGCCAAAAGAGAAGAACGCTTCTGTCAGGGCCTGTGTGACAATCTCGGCGTACCCCTGACTGTCATGCGTGAAGATGTCCCCACGCTGGCGAAGAAGCGCCGTCTTGGTATCGAAGAAACCGCGCGAGAGGTTCGCTACGGAGTTTTCGCGCGATTGGCCGAGTCGCAGCGTTTTGATCGTGTCGCTTTGGGGCATCAGGCTGACGATCAGGTCGAGACAATCCTGTTTCGCCTGGTGCGCGGCACCGGACCATCGGGTCTGGCAGGGATGCCGTATCGTCGCGGGCCGTACATTCGGCCGCTGCTCGATCTGACTCGCTCCGAAATCCTGAGCTACCTTGAAAAACAGCACCTGAGCTGGTGCGAGGATGTCAGCAACCGCTCTCTTAAGTACCGCCGCAATTGGATTCGCCACAAACTTCTGCCCGAAATCAGGCGCAATCTGAATCCACAGGCGGATTCAGCCATTCGAGCCCTGGCGGACACGATCAGGGACGAAGACGAGTTTCTTGAGGGCATGGTGGCGCGTGCCGCCCGCAGGGCGACGCGAATCACTCCCGGCGGCAAGATTGAGCTTGCGTGTGCGGCTTTCAGGACTTATGCTAAGTGGAAGCGGCGCAGGCTGCTAAGGTATTGTCTGAAAGTAACTTGCCCTGGAAGCTACGGCCCTGACAAAGAGGCGCTTGATCGGCTGGACGGCCTGGCCATGACCGGAACCGGAACGCTTACGCTTCCCAATCAGGTGCGGGCCGCAGTTGCCGGTGAAACGCTGTACGTCTGGCGAAAGCGCGCGGAAAGTGTTCAGGCCGCTTTCGAGCCGGGGCGCAGGTTAGAACTCAATCGGCCCCGCCTCACTTTTGCCGGCAATGTGCGAAAGCGAAGCCGTAAAGTCATGCCCAAGCAGCGTGGCGCCAATTGCGTGGTGCTCGACTGGGATCGGCTTGCGCCGCCGCTGGAGGTACGCTCCGCGCGCCCGGGCGACCGCTTCCAGCCGCTGGGCATGAAAGGGCACAAGAAAGTCGGCGATTTTCTTACCGATCGCAAAGTACCGCGGCCGTTGCGCGACGAAATCCTCCTGCTGTGCGATCAGCACGGGCCGGTTTGGATCGTGGGACAGGAAATCGCCGATCGGGCGAAAGTGGACGACAAAACAAGAAGGACTTTGACCGTTGCCGTCAGCGTCAGAAAAAAAACCGGCGGCTCAACCGTTTGAGCTTTTGCTGGACCAGTACACGATTCACAAGCGCGTGGTAGAGTTGGGCGCCCAAATCACGAGTGACTACGCCGGGAAGACCGTCGTGCTGATCGGCGTGCTGAAGAGTTGCGTGATCTTCATGGCCGATCTCATTCGCCAGATCGGTCTGCCGATCGAGCTGGAATTCGTCTCGGCGGCGTCGTACCGGGTCGGCACCAGCCGCGAGACCGAAATCAGCTTCAGCGGCGGCTCCCAGATACCTCTCAAGGGAAAGCATGTGCTATTAGTTGACGGGGTCATCGACTCGGCGCGCACCGTCTCGACTGTCATGCAGTGGCTGCAAAAGGAGGAACCGGCCTCGCTTGAGATTGTTACTCTGCTGGATAAACCGGCCAGCCATCGTACCCGTATAAGCATTAAGTATCGGGGATTCGCGGTCGGAAATGAGTTTGTAATCGGCTATGGTCTTGACAATACGCAGAAGTACCGGAATCTGCCGTTTGTTGGGCGAATGGTCGAAAAGTAGGCTGTCCGGGAAAAGAGCCGATACTTTGAATAATAACCTTGCCGTGCGGTAACAACGAATATGCCACAGGCGGCAAGACGGAGATAGAGTGAGCATGCCCGATAACAGAGAACGTCGCCGGCCCTCGTCGCCGCGTAACCGCGACGAAAACCCGAAGCCCCAGCCGAAGCTGTGGGGCTCGGGCCGATCCATGCTCTTCTGGCTGGCGCTGTTCCTGCTGGTGTTTGTCACCTACCAGTACTTCGCCGGTTTCGATCAGGGTTCGGTCGAGATTACATACACTGAGTTTGTTCAGGAAATCGATTCGGGCAATGTCGCCGAAGTGACGTTTTCTGACCGTGAGATCGAGGGCAAGCTGCTCAAGGCCAAAACCTTTGCGGCGTCGCCCGCCAACGAACCGGCATCGAAGTTCACCACGCGTATCCCCTTTGCCGACCTCAACTATGAACTCGTGAATCGTCTCGAAGCCAAGGGCGTCAAGATCACCGCCAAGATGGAAGGCCCCGACTTCTTCTCAATACTCATCACGGTCGGTCCCTGGCTGCTGCTGATTTTGGTCTGGATATTCTTCCTTCGCCAGATGCAGGGTGGAGCGGGGGCGCGGGGTCTGTTCTCATTCGGCAAGAGCAAGGCGCGGCTTCTCACGGATGAACGTCCGCGGGTCAATTTCAACGACGTCGCCGGTGCGGAAGAAGCCAAGGAAGAACTTCAGGAGATTATCGAGTTCCTGCGCGAACCGGGCAAATTCCAGAAGCTGGGCGGCAAGATTCCCAAGGGGGCGCTTCTGCTCGGTCCTCCCGGAACGGGCAAGACGCTGCTGGCGCGGGCGGTCGCGGGAGAGGCCGATGTGCCGTTCTTTTCGATGTCCGGCTCCGATTTTGTGGAGATGTTTGTCGGTGTCGGCGCCAGCCGGGTGCGCGATCTTTTCGAGCAGGGCAAGAAAAACGCCCCGTGCATCATTTTCATCGATGAGATCGATGCGGTCGGCCGTCATCGCGGCGCCGGTTTGGGCGGCGGCCACGATGAGCGCGAGCAAACCCTCAATCAGTTGCTGGTCGAAATGGACGGTTTCGAATCGAACGAGGGCGTTATTCTGATCGCGGCGACCAACCGTCCCGATGTGCTCGACCCGGCGCTGCTTCGCCCGGGCCGATTCGATCGCCAGATCGTGGTCGATTCGCCTGACGCCAAGGGGCGCGAGGGGATTCTCAAAGTCCATTCCCGCAAGGTGAAGACTGCGGACGATGTCGACCTGTCAGTTGTGGCCCGCGGCACTCCCGGCATGACCGGGGCCGATCTGGCCAACATGGTGAACGAGGCGGCGCTTCTGGCGGCGCGGCGCAACCACGACTCCGTAAACATGCGGGACTTCGAAGACGCCAAGGACAAGGTGATGATGGGTTCGGAGCGAAAGTCGCTGGTGATCGCCGAACAGGAGAAGAAGATACTCGCTTATCATGAAGCCGGTCACACGCTCGTGTCCAAGATGCTCCCCAAAGCCGACCCGATTCACAAGGTCACGATTATCCCGCGCGGTATGGCGTTGGGAGTGACCCAGTCGCTGCCGGTCGACGAGCGCCACGTGCACTCGCGGGAATTCCTCGAGGCCCAGCTGGCGGTATTCATGGGCGGCCGGACGGCGGAACTACTCGTGTTCAACCAGATCGACACCGGAGCGGGGAACGATCTGGAACGCGCCACCAAGCTGGCCCGCAAAATGGTCTGCAACTGGGGGATGTCAGACAAGCTCGGACCGGTGACCTTTGGCCGCACCGAGGAGCATCTGTTTCTCGGACGCGAGATCCAGCGCCACCAGGACTACTCCGAGTCAACCGCAGTGATTATCGATCAGGAAATTCGCCGGTTTATAGAGCAGGCAGAAGAGACCGCGCGCGGCATCATCACACAGCACATGGAAAAGCTGCACAAGCTGGCCAAGGCGTTGCTCGAAAAAGAGATTATCGATAGCCACGAGGTCGATGAGATTATCAAGGCGCATCCAGGTGACACCGAACCCGTGGTGAACCCTACCCCTGCGCCCAGCAAATAAACTCGCTTCACTCAGCCCGATCACGATTCCGATCGGCCTTCTTTCTTCGGTTGATACAAGTAATTGTCCCACTCGAATTGCCGTTGTTTTTTCTCCGCGAGTTTCTTACTATGCGACCACGGCTATGGCTGATAGAAATGCAACGGTCAAACCCGAAGAGGCCAAACGAGTTATCCGTCTGGCTACCGGCCGTGAGTTATCCCTCGTGCGGCCGCTGGTTATGGGTGTGCTTAATGTCACGCCGGATTCATTCTCCGACGGTGGGCGGTACGTGACAATTGCGCAGGCTCTGGCGCGGGCGCATCAAATGATCGAGGAAGGTGCGGATATCGTAGACATCGGCGGGGAATCGTCGCGTCCGGGTGCGACGCCCATCGAGCCAGCCGAAGAATTACGGCGTGTAATCCCGGTGCTCAGTCAGCTCGCCGCCGAAAGCGACATATGCATTTCCATCGACACTTACCGTGCTGCCACCGCGCAAGCAGCCATTGATGCCGGCGCGGTGATAGTCAACGACATCTCGGCGCTTCGCCACGACCCGGCTATGGCTCCATTAATCGCCGCCTCCAAAGTGCCGGTAGTGCTGATGCACATGAAGGGTACGCCGCGCGATATGCAGGTGGACCCTCATTATGACAATTGTGTCGCCGAGGTAGCCTCGTTCTTCGAGGAGCGGCTACGATTTTGTGACGATCGCGGTGTTGATCGATCCAGGATCATACTCGATCCGGGGATAGGTTTCGGCAAGCGTCTTTCCGACAATCTCGAATTGCTCGCGGGGATTTCTCGGTTCAAGCGCTTCGGTGCGCCCGTAATGGTGGGGGCGTCGCGGAAGTCGTTTATTGGGATGTTGTCCAAGTCGAGTGAGACACCCGACAAGCGTCTGGGCGGGTCAATTGCCGCCACTGTAGCTGCAGTGGCTAACGGGGCCGATTTCGTAAGGGTTCATGACGTGGCGCCGACAGTCGAAGCGCTCAGAGTTTTCCAGGGTATCAGAGCGGCGGGATAAACGATGCAGTTCGAATTCCTGCATTTCGGTTTCAAAGACCTGATCGATGTCCTAATTGTCTCGTTTATCATATATCAGGTTCTCCGCCTGACCAGGGGGACACGCTCAGCGCAAATCATTGTCGGGCTGCTGCTGCTGGCCCTGATCGCGGTGGCGTCGTACTGGTTTCAACTTGAGGGGCTCGCCTGGATGTTTTCCACGCTCGCTACATTCGGCATTATCGTGCTGGTTGTAGTGTTTCAGCCGGAGCTGCGTTCGGCGCTGGCCAGTATCGGGCAAAACCGGCTCATGCGCATGCTCATTCCCCTGGAGCAGAAGAAAGTTCTGAGTGAGGTCGCCAGGGCCACGCTTCGCCTGGCCGAGCTGGGCTACGGGGCGCTGATCGTGATCCAGCGGCACACCGGCCTTCGAAATTTCGCCGAGACCGGCAAGGCGGTAAACTCGGAACTGTCCTCGGAACTCTTGATTACCCTGTTTACGCCGTACACGCCCCTGCATGACGGCGCGGTGATTATCTCCGGCGAGACAATCGAGGCCGCCGCCACTTCGCTGCCACTGACTACCAATCCTCGGTATCACAAGCTTTACGGCATGCGCCATAAAGCGGCAATCGGCGTGAGCGAGGTCTCCGACGCGGTAGTGGTAGTAGTCTCCGAGGAGACGCATCAGATATCGATTGCCGTCGACGGCGATCTTCATTCCGACATCCCCAAAGCCGAATTCCGCGACCGCCTGGCCGAGTACCTCCGTTAAGGACATGGTTGTGGGCGGCAGACCTCCTGTCCACCCCTCTGCGTGAGTACTCGTGCGCGGCAGACCTCCCGGTCTGCCCCTTCCAGATCCTTCTTCGATACACGGGCAGACGAGGACCCGCCGTCGGCGGGTCGCGCACGGAATCAGCAAATATCAGTTGTTGGAGTACCAGCCCTACCACGGTGGTGGGTCACCGGCCGCAAATGGGAGGCCACCCGCGGTGATTGCACCCCACCCGCAAGAGGGTGGGCCACCGTTTGACTTGGCGCCGGCCTTGTGTAGATTGGCGTTATGGGTCGGCGAAAGGCCGATGAGCTGGTGGACGTAGCAGAGAACCGATGTACGATTTGAAACACATCCGCAATTTTTCGATTATCGCCCATATCGATCATGGTAAATCGACTCTGGCCGATCGTCTGCTCGAAACCACCCACACTCTCGGCGCACGCCAGATGCGGGCGCAGGTGCTCGATTCTATGGACCTGGAACAGGAGCGGGGTATCACGATCAAGGCTCATGCCATCCGGCTCATTTACTCGGCCCGCAACGGCGACAAATACCAGTTCAATCTGATCGATACCCCCGGCCATGTCGATTTCACGTATGAGGTCAGCCGGTCGCTGGCGGCGTGCGAGGGGGCGATACTCGTTGTCGATGCCTCGCAGGGGATCGAGGCTCAGACTTTATCCAATCTTTACCTGGCCATGGAGAACGATCTCGAAATTCTGCCGGTCATCAACAAGATCGACCTCCCCAACGCCGATCCGGAATCGGTCCGGAACGGCCTGGTGGAATTGATCGGCTGCAAGCCCGACGAGGTGCTGCTCGTATCGGCCAAAGAAGGGAGGGGTATCGGCGAACTGCTCGAACGAATCGTGCAGGTCATTCCGCCTCCGAAGGGTGACCCGGACGCGCCGCTCCAGGCGATGGTGTTCGATTCGGTGTTCGACTGTTATCGTGGTGCGATGCCGGTCATCCGAGTGATGCAGGGTACGTTGCGCCGCGGCGACAAGGTCAGGTTCTTCTCCAATGACAATGTGTATGAAGTCGATGAGTTGGGATTTCTTCGCCTTGAACCGATGCCTCTTCAGGAACTCCACGCCGGAGAAGTAGGGTACTTCTTTGCGTCCATTCGTCGCGTACAGGACACGAAGATAGGAGACACAGTTACAACTGCCGCGCGACCGGCAGAAACCGCGCTACCCGGATTCATCAACGTGAAACCCATGGTTTTCGCAGGTATCTATCCGGCAGTGGCCGAGGATTTCGGCCAGCTTCGCGACGCGCTCGAGAAACTCCGGCTTAACGACTCGTCGCTCTCGTTCGAGCCGGAATCGTCGGCGGCCCTCGGGTTCGGATTTCGAGTCGGCTTTCTCGGACTGCTGCACATGGAGATTGTCACCGAACGATTGGCGCGGGAGTTCGGACAGACAACAGTCAATACCGTTCCGAGTGTCGAAAACCACGTCTACGGCAAGAAGGGTGAGTTGACCGTGGTCGACAACCCGGCCAAAATGCCACCGCCAGGTTTGATCGAGTACATCAAGGAGCCGTTTGTGGACGGCCAGATCATCATGCCGGCGGAGTATATCGGCGCGATCATGAAGCTGGCGTCAGACCGTCGCGGCGAGTACAAGAACACCGAGTATCTTTCGCCGACGAGAGTGAGCCTTACTTTCGCGTTTCCGCTGACCGAGATCATTTTCGATTTCTATGACAAACTCAAGTCAATCACCCGTGGCTATGCGTCGTTTGATTACGGCCTGCCGTATTATCGCCGCTCCAGCTTGGTCAAACTCGACATTCTCGTCAACGGGGACTCTGTCGATGCCCTGTCCGTGGTCATTCATCGTGACCAGGCGTACAACTACGGTCTCAAGCTGTGCGAGAAACTGCGCCAATTGATCCCTCGTCAGATGTTCGAGGTAGTGATACAGGCGGCGATCGGCAGCCGTATTATCAGCCGCGCGAGTATCCGACCGCTGCGCAAGAACGTGACCGCCCGCTGCTACGGCGGCGATATTACGCGCAAGAGAAAGCTGCTCGAGAACCAGAAGGCGGGCAAGAAGCGGATGAAGCAGATCGGCAGCGTGGAGATCCCTCAGGAGGCCTTCCTGGCCGCGCTGCAGGTGGAGCGGTAGAAATTTGGTTGGTTGTCAGGCCGCGAGTCGGCCTGACCTACTGCATCACAGTTTCTCGTAGCGCAGAACCCTTCGCCTCTTCGGCGGAGTGGTTCTGCGAATCCAGGTCATGGCAGAACCACCAAGGGCCTGTCCTTGTCGAAGGGGCGCTGCCATGTCACCTGCTTGCTTTTGACTGCCGTTTCTATTATTGTTGCCGGTCTGACCGGTCAGGAGAACCATGGCGATGTTCGATAAGAAGCACCTGGACAAGCTCAACGAACGACTCAAAACCTGGGATCAGAATGCGGCCAGAAGCCGCGTCCGAAAGTCGATGCCCCGGTTCTTTACCGTTTCAGGGGTCGATATCGACGAACTCTATACGCCACAATCACTTAAGGGCGCAAATCAGGAGTCGTTTTACTGGGATCACATCGGCCTTCCCGGAGAATTCCCGTACACCCGCGGCGTGCACCACACCATGTACCGCACCCGCCTCTGGACCATGCGCCAGTTCGCCGGCATGGGCACTCCCCGCCAGACCAACCAGCGTTTTCACATGCTCCTCAAAGAGGGGGGGACCGGCCTTTCGACCGCGTTCGACCTGCCCACCCTGATGGGCTACGACTCCGATCACCCCCGCTCGCTCGGCGAGGTCGGCAAATGCGGCGTGGCGGTCGACACTTTAGCCGATATGGAGATCATTTTCGACGGTATCGATCTCGGCAAAGTGTCAACATCGATGACCATCAACTCGCCGGCATCGATCCTGCTTGCGATGTATCTGGCGGTGGCCGAGAAGCAGGGTGTGCCCTTCACTCAGGTGAGGGGAACGTTACAGAACGACATTCTCAAAGAGTATATCGCGCAGAAAGAGTATATCTTCCCACCGAGACCCTCGGTGCGGCTGATCACCGACATGATGGCCTACTGCACCAAGCATGTTCCTCAGTACAATACGATTTCGATTTCCGGCTATCACATCCGCGAGGCGGGGGCCACCGCCTCGCAGGAGTTAGCGTTCACCCTGGCCGATGGTTTCCAGTATATCGAATCCGCGATCGCGGCCGGGCAGGATGTCGATGAATTCGCGCCGAGGTTGTCGTTCTTTTTCAATGCGCATTCGGATTTCTTCGAGGAGATCGCCAAGTATCGCGCGGCGCGACGGATCTACGCCAGGCGGATGCGCGACAAATACCGGGCCAAAGATGAAAGAAGCTGGCTGCTTCGATTCCACACTCAAACCGCTGGTGTGTCTCTGACTGCGCAGCAGCCGGAGATAAATATCGCCCGTGTGGCGCTGCAGGCGCTCTCGGCGGTGCTGGGTGGCACGCAGTCATTGCACACGAACTCGATGGACGAAACGCTGGCGCTTCCGAGCGACAAGGCGGCGCGGATAGCCCTCCGCACGCAGCAGATTATCGCCTATGAAACCGGCGCGCCGAACACGGTTGACCCACTGGGCGGGTCATGGTTTGTCGAGGCGCTGACCGACCAGATGGAAGCTGAGGCCGAGAAGATTTTTGCCGAGATCGAAGAGCGCGGCGGGGTGTTCGAGGCTATCGAAGACGGTTATTTTCAGCGGGAGATCGCCCGCTCGGCCTATCGCTATCAGCGCGAGATCGAGAAGAAAGAACGGATCGTGGTCGGCGTGAACGACTACATACTCGAAAACGAGCAGGTCGAAATCCCGGTGCTCAAGATCGACCGTGAGACCGAGCTGTCCCAGGTGAAGTTCTGCAAAAAGATCAAGGCCGAGCGCGACCTCGCCAAAGTGCAGGCGGCGCTGAACAAGCTCCGCGATGTTGCCTCCGGTACCGGCAACACGTTCCCGGCGATTCTGGATTGCGTGCGGGTGTACGCGAGCGTCGGTGAACTGTGCGACGTCTTGCGCAAGGTCTGGGGCGAGTGGTCGGAGAGCCAGTCAGCGATGCAGGTGTCGTAGATCGGACCTGCGCGGATGTCGAAATGTTCCATTGACGTATTGAGCTAAATACTTATGTCCAAAAAAATCAGAGTCCTCTTAGCGAAGCCCGGACTTGACGGGCATGACCGTGGCATCAAAGTTATCGCCGCGGCCTTTCGCGACGCCGGTTTCGAGGTCATCTACACCGGCCTTCGCCAAACCCCCGAGATGGTCGTGGATGCCGCCGTGCAGGAAGATGTCGATGCGATCGGCATTTCGATTCTATCCGGTGCGCACATGACCCTGTTTCCGGCCATTCTCGACGAAATGAAGAAGCGCGGCGCCGACGACATGCTTCTGTTCGGCGGGGGGATCATACCTGACGAAGACAAAGAGGAACTCGAGAAGATGGGGGTGGCCAAGATATTCACGCCCGGCGCAGCGACCGAAGAAGCGATCGAGTTCTTGCGCCGCGCAGTCGAGGCGAAAAAGAGCGACGAACCAATTATGTAGCACGGAAGATCATTAGAATATACGATTCAGGAGGAAAGATGCCGTTTAACGTTGACCCGAAACAACAAGCCGTCCGTGACGAAGCCAAAGCGTTTGCCGACAAATATATCTATCCCAATTCCGTCGAGTGGGATCAGAAGCCGGAGCCGCGCCCGTTCCCGCGCGACATCTATCGCAGGTTCGGCGAGGCCGGCTATATCGGCTACAATTCGCCGGTCGAGTACGGCGGCAAGGCCAAGTCAAACCTTGAGTATATCACCTTGATCGAGGATCTGTGCTATCACGATCCGGCGATGGGCCTGCTGTGTGCGGTCGGCGAACTGGCCGCCTACCCGATCGTGCATTTTGGGAGCGACGAACAGAAGAAGAAGTACCTTCCGGATATCCTCTCCGGCAAGAAGGTGGTGGCGTTCGTCCTGACTGAGCCGAACGCCGGCTCCGATGCCGCCAACGTGCAGACTAACGCGGTTGACAAAGGCGATCACTACCTGGTCAACGGCGAGAAGATTTTCATCATGCACGGCGATGTGGCCGAGATCGCGGTGCTGTTCACGCGTATCGACGGCCAGCCCAAACTGTCGGCGATGATTGTCGAAACCGACCAACCCGGCTGGCAAAAGCGGATTCTCAAGGGCAAAATGGGCATGCGCGCCGCCACGACCGGCGGGATTGTCATCAAGGATGTCAAGGTGCCGAAAGAAAACCTGCTGGGCGAGGTCGGCAAGGGATTCCGGTACGCCATGATGACACTCGACGGCGCGCGGATCGGTGTCGCCGCACAGGGTGTCGGGCTGGCGCAGCGAATGTTGGATGAGTCGGTGGCGTATTCGAAAAAGCGTATCGCGTTCGGCGCGCCGATTGCCAAGCTTCAGGCGATTCAGTGGATGATCGCCGATATGTCGACACAGCTCGAGGCGGGCCGGATGCTCTGCTACAAGGCGGCGCAACTTCAGGACGCCGGCCAGCCGTTCTCGCTGCAGGCGGCGCAGGCCAAGCTGTTCTGCGCGGAGATGTCCGGGTTCTGCGCCGACCGCGCCATGCAGATTCACGGCGGTTACGGCTATATCGGTGAGTTCTCGCCGATCGAGAAGCTCTACCGCGACCAGCGCGTGCTGGAGATCTACGAGGGCACCTCGGAGGTCCAGCGGCTGGTGATCGCCGGCAATGTCATAGGACGTTAATGAAACTAGGACAGTTTGAAATCCGTACCTTCGTCGAGCAGCATTTTAAGCTCGACGGGGGTACGATGTTCGGCGTCATCCCCAAAGTGATGTGGGATAAGTTGTGGCCATCGGATAACAACAACATGATTTCGATGGTCACTAATCTGTTCGTGCTCAAGGCGCACGGCAAGAACATGATATTCGATATCGGCCTGGGCGACGCCCTCACCGGCCGCGAGAAGAAAGTATACAACACCGACGGGGTATCAAACCTGGAGCCGGGTCTCAAATCGCTGGGGCTGGCCCCGGATGATATCGACGTTGTCATCCTCACCCACCTGCACACCGATCATTGCGGCGGTGTGGTAAAACGCGACGGGGATAAACTCAATCCCCGCTTCAAGAACGCCCGGTTCATCATCAATCGCGATGAATGGGAAGCGGCCACGCATCCGGATGAACGCACGTCGGCAGTTTACATCCCGGAACGACTATTGCCGCTCGAGCAAGCTGGGCAGGTGCAGTTTATTGACCAGGACACCGAGTTGTTTCCGGGAATCAGGGCGGTGTGCACCGGCGGACACACCGAGGATCATTTCGCGCTCGAAATCGAATCCGAGGGAAAGAAGCTCTTTTATTACGCCGATATCTTTCCGTCGCGGCATCATATGCGAGTCGCGTTTGTGCCCGCGACCGACCTCGTGCCCCGCGAAACCATGGCGGTCAAACGCGAGGCACTCAAGCGGATTGTCGATAAGGGCGTGATCATGGCATTCGACCATGATATCGAGGCGCCGCTGGCGGAATTCACCGAGCACGAGGGCAAACTCATTGCGCACGCGATCGACGAAAAAACCGGCCGACGTAAATCATAGGAGACAAGGATACATGTCTCTCAAGGAGAAGCTCGAGTATCTCGAGGCCATGCGCTCGCGCGCCAGGCTGGGCGGCGGGCAGGACCGGATTGACGACCAGCACAAGAAAGGCAAGCTGACCGCGCGGGAGCGGATCGAGCTGCTGGTCGATCCCAATTCGTTCGAAGAGTTCGATACGTTTGTCACGCACCGTTCGAGCGATTTCGGCCTGGCGGAAAAGAGAGTACTCGGTGACGGTGTGGTCACCGGCTGCGGCAAAATTCACGGCCGCCTCGTGTACATCTTCTCGCAGGATTTCACCGTGTTCGGCGGCTCGCTTTCCGAGGCGCACGCCGAAAAAGTCTGCAAGATCATGAAGATGGCGATGAAAGTGGGTGCGCCGGTGATCGGCTTGAACGACTCCGGCGGCGCGCGCATTCAGGAGGGGGTGGTCTCGCTCGGCGGATACGCGGATATCTTTCTGCTCAACACGCTGGCCTCGGGGGTCATCCCGCAGATTTCGGCTATCCTCGGCCCGTGTGCCGGCGGCGCGGTCTACAGCCCCGCCATCACCGATTTCGTCTTAATGACCAAAGGTACGTCGTACATGTTCGTCACCGGCCCAAACGTTGTCAAGACGGTAACCCACGAACAGGTGACATCAGAGGAGTTGGGGGGCGCGATGGTGCACGCCTCCAAGTCGGGCGTGGCGCATTTCGCCTGTGAGAACGAGGCGGACGTAATCGATAAACTCAAACGGCTGGTCAGCTACATTCCGCAGAACAATTGTGAAGATCCACCTTGGGTGCCGACCAACGATCCTCCCGACCGCGAGGCCGAGGCCCTGAACCAGATTATTCCTGACAATCCCAACCAACCGTACGATATAAAAGACGTTATCAGACTCGTCGTGGACGAAGGGACCTTTTTCGAAGTGCACGAGGAATTCGCGCAGAATATCGTGGTCGGATTTGCGCGGCTGGGTGGGCGATCGATCGGTATTGTCGCTAATCAACCGGCGGTCATGGCGGGCGTGCTGGATATTAACTCCTCGGCCAAGGGAGCGCGCTTCATTCGCTTCTGTGATTGTTTCAACATTCCGCTGCTGACATTCGAGGATGTCCCCGGCTTCATGCCCGGGGTCGATCAGGAGCACGGCGGCATTATCAAGAATGGCGCGAAGCTGCTCTATGCCTACTGTGAGGCAACCGTGCCGAAGATTACAGTTATAACGCGCAAGGCTTACGGCGGCGCTTACGACGTCATGAACTCCAAGCATGTGCGCGGCGATATGAACTACGCATGGCCGACTGCGGAAATTGCGGTCATGGGGCCGAAAGGGGCGGTGGAGATTATCTTCAAGAAGGACATTGCCGACGCCCCCGATCCGGAGGCCGAAACGCAGCGCAAGACCGAGGAATACCGGGAGAAGTTCGCCAATCCGTTTGTAGCGGCGGCGCGGGGGTATGTTGACGACGTGATCGAGCCGATGTCAACGCGGCCGCGTCTCATTCGCGCGTTCGAGATGCTCACGACCAAGAAAGACGCCAACCCGCCGAAGAAGCACGGGAATATACCGTTATAGGGGGCGGCGTAGTCCAATTATGCCCACGCCGATCAGGAAAATCCTCATCGCCAATCGCGGCGAAATCGCCGTCAGGATAATCCGCGCCTGCCAGGACCTGGGGATTAGGTCGGTGGCGGTCTTCTCCGACTGCGACCGCACCGCCTTCCACGTGCGCGTCGCCGATGAGGCCTACTACGTGGGACCGTCGCCGTCGACCCAGAGTTATCTTGTAATCGACAACATCATCGCCGCCGCCAAACAGTCCGGTGCCGACGCCATCCATCCCGGCTACGGTTTTCTCGCGGAGAACGCCGAATTCGCGCAGCGCTGCGCCGACGAGGGGATCATCTTCATCGGGCCCAAAGCGGAGACGGTCCGTTTGCTGGGCGACAAACTTGAGGCGCGCGCTATGGCGTTAAAGGCCGGCCTGCCGGTGGTGCCGGGGACCGATATCGGCCCGAAAGATCTCAGCACGGCGCAACTGTTCGGCGCACAGGCCGGCTATCCTATACTGGTCAAGGCCGCGGCCGGCGGCGGCGGCAAGGGTATGCGGGTGGTCGAGTCCGCTGAAGCGTTCGCGGAGGCACTCGCCACCGCCAGCCGCGAGGCACAAGCCGCGTTCGGCGATGGCCGCGTGTTTCTGGAGAAGTATCTCGACGGGCCCCGGCACATCGAAATCCAGATCCTGTGCGATCAGTACGGCAACGGCATTCATCTGGGCGAACGCGAATGTTCTATCCAGCGGCGGCATCAGAAAGTCATTGAGGAATCGCCATCGGTGGTCATGACCGACGATCTCCGGAAGCGGATGGGCGATGCCGCGGTGAGTATCGCCAGGGCGAGTGGATATGTTGGCGCCGGCACGGTTGAATTCCTGGTCGATCCGGATTTGTCGTTCTACTTCCTCGAAGTCAACACCCGCCTGCAGGTGGAGCATCCGGTCACCGAGATGGTCACCGGGATCGATCTGGTCAAAGAGCAGATTGCCGTTGCCGAGGGACACGCGCTTCGCCTGAGGCAGGAGGATATCCAGATTCGGGGCCACGCAATCGAGTGCCGTGTCTACGCCGAGGATCCCGATGCCGGGTTTATGCCCAGCACCGGCACGTTGTACAATTACCGCATTCCCGCTGGGCCGGGGGTGCGGGTAGATTCCGGGGTGGTCGTGCATTCGGAGATTCCGATCTACTATGATCCGATGATCGCCAAGTTAGTAGTTTGGGGGCGGGACCGGGTCGAGGCACTCTCTCGCACCCGGCGGGCGCTCGAGGAGTACAATATCTCCGGCGTCAAATCGACTATCAGTTTTCATCGCGCCATACTTCAGAATGAGCGTTTCATCAGGGGGGACTTCTCAACCGGGTTTCTCCAGGAAGAGTACCCGGAAAACGACTACAGCACACACGATGACTCCCTGCTCGAGACCGCCGCGCTCGCCGCGGCCGTCGACCGGATGATCACCGAGCGGCGGATTTCCTTGTCTGACCCCGCCGCCCCCACGACAGCTTCGGGCTGGACACGCTTCTATCGCGGCCACGCCCTGCGCCGGTTCGGAGGTTCGCGCTGATGCCGCGCTATATAGCCAAAATCAAGGACCGCGAGTACGACATCACGCTCGATTATCTTGCGGACCGCGTGGTGGCCAATATCAACGGCCAGAAACGCGAGGTGGTCGTGCACCGCCTTCGTGACACCCGCTCCCTGGTGCTGATTGACAACCGCTCGTACGAGGTTGATATCAGGAGTAACGGTGCGGCGGGGGCATCGGCGGAAAAAATCGTCTTTTTGCGTGGTCGTGATGTTCATGTCACTGTCGAGAATTACGCCCTCGCCCAGATGAATAAGGCGGCCGGCAAGAGTTCGCCGTCGACAAGCGAAACGAGTTTCCGCGCGCCCATGCCCGGACTGGTGGTGCAGATACGAGTGCAGCCGGAGCAGGAGATCAAGGTCGGCGACCCGCTTATCGTGATCGAGGCCATGAAAATGGAGAATATCCTCAAGGCGCGAACTGCGGGTGTAGTCAGGTCAGTCCCGGTCGCAGTCGGAAAGTCAGTCGAAAAGGGCGACATATTGGTGGAGTTCGAGTAGATGGCCGCCGCGAAACGCACGACCACGTCGGGTATCGAAATCCCGCCGGTACTGACGCGCAGGGACATTCGAGAAATCGAGCCCGAACTCCCCGGCAAGTATCCGTTCACTCGCGGTATCTACCCGGAGATGTACCGTCAGCGTCCGTGGACCATGCGCCAGTATGCCGGGTTTGGCACCGCCGAAGAAACGAATCGCCGTTTCAAGTACCTCCTGGATAGGGGCCAGACCGGTCTGTCAGTAGCGTTCGATCTGGCCACGCAGATCGGCTATGATTCGGATCACCCGATGGCGCGCGGCGAGGTGGGTCGCACCGGCGTGGCGATTGACTCACTTGCTGATATGGAGCGGCTTTTCGACGGTATCCCACTCGACAAGGTGTCCACGTCGATGACAATTAACGCCACCACGGTCATCCTGCTGGCGATGTATGTCGCGGTCGGCCGCAAGCAGGGCGTACCTCAGGACAAGCTTTCAGGCACTGTGCAGAACGACATCCTCAAGGAGTTTGTCGCGCGAGGGACCTACATTTTCCCGCCACAGCCGTCGATGCGCATCATCACTGACATCTTCGCTTTCGCAGGCGAACACCTGCCGCGCTACAACACTATATCGATCTCCGGGTATCACATCCGTGAGGCGGGCGCCACCGCGGTACAGGAAGTGGCGTTCACACTTTCAAACGCGATTGCTTATGTGGAGGCGGCGCGCGCCGCCGGCCTGGATGTCGATGACTTCGCGCCGCGGCTGTCGTTCTTTTTCGCCGCGCACAACGACCTCTTCGAGGAGGTAGCCAAGTTCAGGACCGCGCGCAGGCTCTGGGCGAAAACCATGAAGGAACGGTTCGGCGCCAAAGACGAACGCTCCTGGTTGCTCCGGTTCCACACGCAAACAGGCGGCTCGACTCTCGCCGCGCAGCAGCCGGAGAACAATATCATCCGCACGACTGTCCAGGCCCTGGCGGCGGTGCTGGGCGGCACGCAGTCGCTGCACACCAATTCGTACGATGAGGCACTCGCGCTTCCGAGCGAGAAAGCGGCCGAGATCGCGCTTCGCACTCAACAAATCCTCGCATTCGAATCGGGCGTAACCGCCACCGCCGATCCGTTGGCGGGATCGTACTATATCAAGTTCCTGAGTGAACAACTTGAGACGAAGATCACCGCGGAGATGGCCGAGATAGAGCGGTCCGGCGGAGCGGTACGCTGTGTCGAAACAGGATACTTCCGCGATGCCATAGCCCGTTCCGCGTATGAGTACCAGCGGCAGGTTGAGTCCGGACAGACCACCATAGTGGGAGTGAATAAGTTCAAAACAGACAAGCCGGAGACCCCGGCGACTCTCAAGGTCGATCCGGAACTCGAAAGCAAGCAGATCGAGCGCCTGCGCAGGCTCCGCGCCGATCGTGACCAGTCCCGGATGCGAAACGCTTTGAACGGCCTTCGCACAACCGCCGCGGGCAAAGCGAACATCGTGCCGGCAGTGATCGACGCGGTCGAGACTTATGCCACGGTGGGCGAGATCTCCGACGCTTTACGTGACGTATGGGGTGAATATCATGACAATCGCTAAGCAGTATGTTACTTTGGTGATGTTTGGGCTGGTGGTGCTCTTGTGGGGATGCTCCTCCGATGACGCCAGGTCAGGCAGCGACAGCCCGTCCCCGGAAGAGGACCGTCAGCAGATCGAGGCCACGCTCGCCGAGACCGCCGTGCGCTGGCACTACGGCGACAAGGCGGTGCTGTACGAGCAGGAGTTTGAATACGTCCAGGTCGACTTCAGCTATGACAAATATCTCGAAGTCGAAAAGATCAGGCGCATGGAAGCGGATACGGTCAAAGCGTTTCTTGTCAAAAACGTCCATTTCTTCGGCCGTGATTCGGCGCGGGTGGCGGTCGACGTAGTCTTCGTCGGGCCGTCCGGCGCTACCACGTATCTGCCGCAAGAATGGACGATGTTTTATCATCGCGGCCGCTGGATTCGCCCCACCATGAGCACGCCCGCCGGACAGCAGGAATTCGAGGAGCGCCGCCGCAGGGCCGATTCCGCAGCCGCCGCCGAAGAGGACGAGGAGTGGTAAGACGGCATGTCGGCGCTGATATCTCATGTGGGGATTGCGGTCCGCGATCTCGACGCCGCCATTGAGAAATACCGCGCCTTGCTCGGTTGCGAACCGGTATCGGTTCATGACGTTCCCGACCAGCAAGTGAGAGCGGCCTTCTTTGACAGAGCCAACTCCCGTCTCGATTCAGGAGGGCGAGTCGAGCTGCTACAAGCGACCTCCCCGGACAGCCCGATAGCGCGGTTTATCGCAAAGCGGGGCGAGGGGCTGCATCATATCTGTATCTATGTGGATGACCTTCCGGAGACCCTGGCCCGGCTCAAAAGCTCCGGCAGACGGCTTATAGACGAAGTGCCCCGGATCGGCGCGGATGGACATCGTATCGCGTTCGTCCACCCTGCCGATACCCACGGGGTGCTGTTCGAATTGGAAGAGCGCTGAGCTCGACCGGGCGTCGGGCGCGGCTTAGCTGATTGGAGCCGCCGCGGAAGTAACCGCCTTCTTGCGCCGGGGTCTTAGGAGGAGCAGACCCAATAGTCCCATAGCGACAATTGCGAGCGGCCAGTAGGACATCGCCGCACCCGCGAACACTTCGGACTCATACTCGCCGCGATACGCGAAATTGTCCTGAACGAACCTGACCTGCTCTTTTACCGCCGGATAGACGACCCCGGCTGCCTTCCCCCAGATGGTAAATAGGATCTGGCGCTGGTCCGGTGTGCGGTAAATGACTCCCTTTATGCTGTGTTCCAGCGGCACGCTGCTGAGGCTGTCGAGCGACGCAAACTCGAGCACGAAGCCGGTGCGGTACTGGTCGTAAAACCCGGTGGAAACCCGCAGTTGGCCTCCCGGGAGGGCTTCTATGACATCGTCGACCACCAGGTCGACCGATTTCCTCAGTTCGCGTTCGTTGGCGATTATTTCGCTTTCGCCCAATTCGGAGCGGAATATCAGGATTTCGGCGGAATCGTTGCAGTGCACCAATTGCGCGGGCAGGGAAGACGTATCAGACGCCAGATGCCACCCGGCAGGAACAGGGATTTCCAGCTCGCCGGCCACCCGGACAAACTGGTTGGCCGAGACGCCTCCCGCCGCCATAGCAGCCAGCGCCAAGCATCGAACCGCCGCTTTCATAGGGACATAATCGGATCAGAACAGCCCGTCGTTTACCGGTAATTCTCTCGGCCGTGCGTGGTGAAGAGTGCCCCCGACTCGATCGGGGGTCCTCGTCCACCACGACCCGGTATACGGTCAGTCGCGCTTGCGCCGGCCCTGTACAGGAAAGTTCCTTGTCAGGCAGTCTTCGACCTGACCGACTCTTGACCGAATAAACTGCTCCCTGTCAACCGCCGGGCGATAGACAAAATTCCGGCCGTCCTTGTCACGCAAGAGAAGGCCTTTTTGAACAAGCCGGTTGAGCACGGTCATCACGGTCGTATAGGCGGCAGTTTGGTTTGGTTCAAGGAGCGCCAGCGCGCTCTTGACGGTCAGGCTCTGGTGGCGCCAGGCCAGTTCCATCAAGCGGGCCTCGGTCGGCCCCATAAATACGCCGATCCCCTCGCCGGTGATATCGAAGTAGAACGGCTCGGCCGTCATCTCAGCGGTTCTTCTTGCCGCTCCTGAAAACAAAGTCCAGGCCGAGAGCAATCAGCACAGCGGGCAGGAGAAACTCCCAGGCCGAGCCTTCGAGAACGCCCGCTTTCTGAAGGATCATGAGCGTCCCGATGATCAGTAAGAGCACTCCGGTGAACATAGGCACTGTCTCCTTTCGCGAACAGGTCGGCGTAATCACATCACACCAGACCGGTGGGACAACAAAAAGGTTGTGGGGACAGTCTCGTTTGAAGCCAATTGGCGGCAGTTTCGAGTTAGCTAACCTGAAGCGCAGCCTCTTTATTCAGCAGGCCTTGCCAGGCTGAAGTTGAGCTCTATTCCCTGTTTCTCCGGCATATCCGGTCGTTCGCCACCCAGCGGGCCACCACGCATCCCGCCGCCTTGTCTGCCCCCGCCCATTCCGCCGTCCGGAATTCCGCTGGGAGGGCCACCCTCTGTTCCCCCAATCATCCCGAATCCGCCGCCGGGTCGTCCTCGATGCGCCTTCACGTCACCCCAAACCGCGCTCAGCTTGATCCTGTCGCCAATCTCGGCGCCGAGACCATAGTTAAGCACCGCCCCTTCGAGCAACGGGATTGAGAACTCATAGACAAACATTCCCTGATCCATTCCGAAATTAGCCGCGGGTCCCTCGGAACCATCTACCGGTATTTCCTTCTCTTCGATACGGTCCTTTATGTAGCAAGTAAACAAACGGTGGTCTTCCGGACCGAGGTCATCCGGTCGCTGCGCATCGGGGAAAACGGAGTCGCTTCTGTCGCTGCCCGCTCTTGGGTCGAGATGCCTCATCTGTTCCAGAGTCGGGCCGCCTCGGTAGGTAAGGACGAAAGTGCGTTTTTCTCTGGACGGTGTCTGGAGAGTCAGTTTCAGACCCGTCACTCTGATTACCCGCGCCCATTTGGCGTCGCGGAATCGCCACAGTAAATACAGTCTGGTCGAGTCGTTGGCTACACCGATTACTGCGTTTTGCTTGTCAAAGTATTTTGGTGACAGATCGGTCCAGTCTTCAGCAAGCCCGTCTACATTGACAACACCGTGAACCCAAGTCGAGTTAAGGTCAGCCTTTTCCTTGGCAGATAATTGATTAACCAGAACCATGACTACGGGTACTGCGAACGCTAGGACGGTTAGCCGGAGTCGGTTGTCAGTTTTCACGAAAGTACCTCCGCATCAGTGATGACGAGCGGCTTGCTTGTCGCCGCACGCGTGGTATGTCGTCTATCCCGCGTTAAACGCGGTCACTCACGGTTGTTGTGACACGTCCAGCGAACCAAAAGATTAATGGGAAGAAACCAATGCACGGACGCACTATTCCTCAAAGGAGTCAGTCAATCGCTTTCAGCCTTTGCACGACAACCTTAGCAATCTCCTCCAGCATCCGGCGGTCATTATCGGTGAAATTCGACGGCTTATCCGAGTCAATGTCGATCTCACCTATACAAGTCTCGCCGTCCATGAGCGGCACGACAATCTCGGAACAGGTAGTCAGGGAGCAGGCCAGAAAGCGCGGGTCGGCGTTGACGTCATCCACTATTACGGTCCTCTTCTGAGTCGCCGCCGCCCCGCATATGCCCTTATTTAGTTCGATTCGTATATGTTCAGTTACCGGTCCAATGTACGGCCCCACCTCGAGTAAGCCGTCCCGCATCATGTAAACACCGGTCCAGTTGAAATCAGGGGAGAAGGCGTCGATCAGCTCGACTGCTTTCTTTAGAATCTCATTCTCCGTTCCGAGACCGGCGACGGCGTCTTTCACCGAGTCAATCAGTCTTTGTCGTCTGAGATCCACTATAATCGCTCCCTGATAGCACGCAAATTGGCAACAGGCGTCTCTGGTGGAATCGAACAGCCCGGCCCGATAATCAGGCGGGTAGGTTCAAAGCGCTCTTTGAGTTCATCGATCTTGTACCTGATTTCCTCCGGCTCGCTCTGCTGCAGCCAGCCGTTGTGGTCGACCCCGCCCACCATGACTTTGGGGCTGAGGATATCATTGGCCTTGTCAAGCGGCAGGTTAGTCGGGTCGTTGGCCTCCCAGTTGACCAGCGCCGCGTTGTACTCCAATTGAGTCAGTTCTCGCAAGTAGTTGTTCGAGCTGCAGACGTGCAGAAGATTGAGCGCGTCTGACTCGGTCGCTTTGATAACTTCAAGGTCGTACGGCACTCCGAATTTCTGATATTCCTCCCAGGTAATCATATCGCCGCTTGCCCATTGGGTGGTGGCGAAAAAGAGGCCGTCGGCTCCGGCGTTCCGCAGCTCCGAGACGAATCCCTTGAACGTATCGGTAATGGCCCGCAGAGCCGTTTCGACCAGTTCGGGTGATTTACGAATATGCTCTACGAGCGTCTCCTGCCGTTCCACCATCCGCCCGGCGACAGCCAGGGGTGTAAAGGCAGTCATCAGAATCGGCAGCTCGGGGTCCGACTTACGCCGGATGAGCGAGACGACTTTCAAGTGCTCGACTAGTGCCGGGGTCGATATCGGCAGCGATTTGATCTTGAACCAGTCCTCGGGCCTGCTCACCGGGAAGTTGCTCTTGACGTGCTTCTTGAATTCGTCGTGGGACCACTCTTGCAGCAATCCCCAGCCCTCGACATGGTAGTCCGCCCTGGGGTTGATCTTCATGAAGTCCCAGTCGAATTCCTTCTGGAAATAGAGCATCGCCTCGGCGGTGCCCTCGGCGAAGTGCTCCCGGTGGAAGAAATGCCGCCAGAACGACGCGGCGTGGCGGTCCGGTTTCTCGCCGGCAAGGATCATCTGGAGGCGTTCACGATGAGAGTACTTTTCGCGTCTCAAGTCTCGGTTCGCTTTCTCCTGTGGTGCTGTTTCAAAGCGCAAACAAATATTGGAACGGTCCAATATAGGCGCGGTTCCGGGCGGCGTCAAACCTCCTGTAGAAAGTATGAGCAGAGTCCGTGCCCTTGGTTCACCGTCCCCAAACGCTGCCGAAAATGGTGTTTATAGAATAGAAATACGCCCCAGGAGCAGCTTTTCGGAATTGACCATACCGGCCAAGATTCTCGTGATCGACGACGAAGACTCCATGTGTCATTTCATGGAGATCATGTTGACCCGTGAAGGGTACGCCGTCGATGTCACCACCTCCCCGCGCGAGGGAGTTGCCCGCGTGCGCGACGACAATTTCGATTTGATCATTGCCGACCTTAACATGCCGGAGATGACCGGAATCGATGTGCTCAAAGAGGTGCGGTCGTTCAAGTCGGACCAGGAGTTTATCGTGATGACCGCGTTTGCCTCGGTGGACACGGCTATCGAGGCCATGAAACAGGGCGCGGCCGATTACATCACGAAGCCGTTCAAGGTCGACGAGATCAAGCTGGTTATCGAGAAATCGATCAGCCGCCGCAAGCTTATCGGCGAGAATATTACGCTGAAGAAACAGCTTCAGGGCGATCACTCGTTCGACAATTTCATCGGGCAGGCCGAGTCAATGGTCAAAGTCAAGAAGCTGGCCACCCGCATTGCGGGCTCCGACTCGACAGTGCTGATCAGGGGTGAATCGGGCACCGGCAAGGACCTTGTAGCGCGGGCGATACATTCGCTCTCGCCGCGCTGCGGCGGGCCGTTTGTAACTATCAACTGCGCTGCCCTGCCGGAGACCCTGCTCGAGACTGAACTGTTCGGCCACAAGAAGGGCTCGTTCACGGGCGCCATAAAAGACAAGGACGGCCTGTTCAAAGTGGCGTCCGGCGGGACGTTCTTTCTCGATGAGGTCGGAAACACCTCGCCGGCGATCCAGGTAAAGCTGCTGCGGGTACTCGAAGACAAGAAGATTATCCCGGTAGGCGACACCAGGCCTATCGATGTCGACGTCCGTCTTATCGCAGCGACCAACGCTGACCTCGAGGAAGACGTCCGCGACAGCCGCTTCCGCGCCGACTTGTTTTACCGGCTGAATGTGATCCCGATCGATATCCCGCCGCTGCGTGAGCGTATGGACGATCTGCCGCTGCTGGTGGATCATTTCGTGCGGATGTTTGCGGAGAAGACACGAGCGCGTCCCCGCCTGGTTTCCGATGCCGCCATGGAGGTGCTGCGGCGCTACTCGTGGCCGGGCAACGTGCGAGAACTGGAAAATGTCATCGAGCGGGCAATTCTGCTCAGCCGGTCGGCAACTCTCGAACCGAGCGACTTTCCGGAGAAGCTGATCCGTTCCGAAGAGACGCAGCTGGTTAGAGAAGTTGCGCCGGTGACACCGACACTGGAGTCGATCGAAAAGGCGTATATCCATTATGTGATGACACAGACCGATGGAAAGAAAGCCGAGGCGGCGCGAATACTCGGAATCGACACGTCGACACTGTACCGTAAAATCCAGCGTTATGATCTTCCCACGGGCGACAAGAAGAAGTCGCCGGGGCGGAAGGCGGACAATGATTCCGAGTAGTCGAATATTGAACAGCCTGCCGGAACGCGGCTTGCATGAATCCAGGGGAAACCGGACGGACGTTCTGTCCGCCCAAGAGGTGGTTTATGAATAGAAGGTTGTTCCGACAGAACGGCTTTACGCTTATTGAGTTGATGATAGTCGTTGTCATCATCGGCATTCTCGCCGCCCTGGCTATTCCGCGCTACGGGCAGTCGGCTATTCGCGCCAAGCAGGGCGAAGCCCAGTTGATTCTCAAGCAGGTCTGCACCATGCAGATGCTCTACCGGGCGTCGTCCCCGACCAACAGCTACTGGTCGACCGGCGCCACCGCCAACGCGGGCAATCCGATGGCCTTTAACGCGATCGATGTCGAGATTCCGTCCAACGCCCGCTACGACTACACGATCCAGTTGGTGGGAGCCGATTTTGAAGCCACAGCCTCGGCCAACCTCGATGAGGACGCCACTCTCGATACCTGGACCATCCACGCCGACGGCGTGATGACCTGCACCTCCAACGACGCCACCGGTTAGCTTCTAATCATTGTGCTGTCGGGCGGCTCCGCCCGACAGTCTCCGGTTTCATCCCCGGGGCCCCACCCTGTGGAGGTTGTCCCAGAAGTTAGGAAAGTTGCGGCAGAGCCTGCCCCGGACTTGATCCGGGGTCCTTGTCCCGGCCCGATGCAAGAGGGACGGGACTGAGACCGCCGCACGGTGGCCCACCCGCTTGCGGGTGGGATTGGATCGAACCCGCCGGACTGACGATGTCGGGTTTCGCGCTCAATTGGACAAGGCGCGGAACCCGGCCTACGTTTCTGCCCGGCAGTCCCTTGTTGCATCCCTGGTGCCCCACCATTCGGGTGGGACGGCTCGGCTGGTCACTTTTCGCCCACAGGACCGGTTGGGTCGGCCTAACCATTGCAGAGTGCAAAAAATCATGGCAATCTGCGGGGCGACTCAACAGCTGTCATGCTCAAGGATGGGAGAATCCGAATTGTTATGGCCGGTTCATCGGCGCGACCCTCTGTCAATCAAGAGCTTAAGATTAGGCCGGTATGTGCAATTTTCGGCGACCGGCAGGGCATAAGCATTGCCTAATGATAAAGCGAAATGCAACGGAAACCGATTATAGGATGCAATAACAACAACCTTTAAGGAGGCATGATGTTTTCCAAGTTCCACAACCGTCAGAAGGGTTTCACCCTTATCGAGCTGATGATCGTGGTTGTGATTATCGGCATCTTGGCGGCCCTGGCCATTCCGCGTTTCATGGCTGCCACGGTCAAGGCTAAGGAGTCTGAGGCCAAGACCATTCTGAAGCAGATCTTCACGCTGGAGCGGACCTATCGTCAGGAGCAGGGCGCATACTCGAACGACCTGAACGCGATCGGCTTTGATGTCCCGACCAACTCACGGTTCATCTATGCCATCGACGCCGCCGCAGCGAACACCTTTACGGCCTCGGCGACCCCGGACGGTACCGATGCTGACCTGGTGACCACGTTCACCATCAACGAAGACGGCACCATCGCTCCGTAACCCTCGCGTTCAGAGCCTGGATCAAGCGAGAGGCGTCCCGCCACGGGGCGCCTCTTTTTTGTGTGCCGAATCGGTCGCCATCATTGTGGTTGACCGCAGAACAAAAGTTGCCCTATTGTGATGTCACGATGAAATCGATTCTCGCCACAGTACTCATCGGGCTAAGCCTCGGAGCCGTCGCCGCAGGTCAGGAGACGCTGACCGATTCCGAGCAGTTCGGACTCGAACACCTGACCGAATTCCTCGGCTTGAAACCATCGGATATCGCCTTCCGGTCTGACTATACCGACCCGGATTCGCTCCGCCTCCGGTTGGTGGCCGGTCTCATGCGCAGTCCTCTGCGCGTACACGGGTATGTCGCGTCGCTGCGCAACGCCCATGTCAGGGGGCAGCCGGATATTCTCGCCGGTGTCATCCACGCCGACATGGCGCTGGAATACCAGAGAGAACGCGGTCGGCCGCACCGACCGGAACTGGCGGAAATCCGCGATCACTATACTCTGGCCTACACCAATCTGGCCCTCAACGGGCTGTTGACCAAGGCCGCCGCTTACTTGGACGCCATCTTCCCCGGCTCCACCGCGCTGGCCCTGCCGGATTTGACTGACAGGCAGCGCCGCTATCTCACCGCGGAATTCCGCGATGTTCTCGCCATGAGAGAAGATGAGGAATTTCTGTCGGTGGCGGGGGCGGATTCTCTCGAAAAGAAAGAGGAAGCGTATGTCGAGGAATTCGTGAAGTTCGCGGGCAAAATCCAAAAGGACCCGATTGTCTCTGCCGGAGTGGATTGCCTACGTGACATTCTGCCGGATATCGCGGCTGTTCGCGCCGAGGCCGCCAACAACGCAAACGTCGATAGAATTCTGGCCACCACCGGCTACGTTCCTAAGGACCTGGTGGACGCCGCGTATTTGGGGCGGCAGCCAGGCTGGAAAGTCGGTGGTCCCGGCAACGATTATTACCAGGGCGATTACAAGTTTATTCTCGACATAGGCGGCGACGATATCTACGTTCTCACCTACGATCCGTCGAATCCCCACGGCGTGATCATCATCGATCTGGCGGGAGATGATCTCTATCGCGCCGGGTCGGATTTCGCGCTTGGGTCCGGTTGTCTGTCGGTGGGGCTGCTGCTGGACTATGCCGGCGATGACCGGTATGATGCCCGTTCGTTCGGTCTCGGCTCCGGATGGTTCGGGCTGGGGTTGCTCTACGATGCCGCCGGCGATGACCGTTACGACGGTGATACCCACGTGCAGGGAGCGGGTACATTTGGGGTCGGACTCTTGATTGACGACGGCGGGCGGGACATCTACAACGCCGCCGTTTTCGCCCAGGGGTTGGGCTTTGTCGAGGGTGTCGGGCTGATATTCGAAGCCGGCGGTTCTGACTCTTACTACGCCGGCGGGAAGTACAAAGATATCAACCGGTACGAGGATCACTACCTGTCCATGTCACAGGGGATGGGATATGGCATCAGGCCGTGGATATCCGGCGGCGTGGGAGCGATTATTGATCTCGGCGGCAGCGACAACTACACGGCTGATATATACGGACAGGGGTCTGCGTACTGGTGGTCGCTGGGCGTTCTCTACGATTCCGCCGGACTCGATTCGTATCAATGCTACCAGTACGGTCAGGGCGTAGCCACCCACATGGCGATCGGTTTTCTGATGGACGAGAGCGGCAAAGACGGATACTACGGCAAAGGGGTCATGCAGGGGTGCGGACATGACTATGCCTTCGGCTGGCTGCTTGACCGCGGCGGCGATGACACCTATACCGGCTATGACAAGGTGCAGGGCGACGGCTCCGCCAACGGTATCGGGCTGCTGATGGATATCGCCGGCGCCGATCGGTACTTCAGCTCGAATCCGACTCTCAGCCAGGGGGCCGGCGATCCCCGACGGGGCTTTGGTTCTATCGGTCTGTTTATGGATTTAGGCGGGAAGGACCAGTACGACGGGAACGGTCGTGACAATTTCTATTGGGAAGCGGTCCGCGAATATGGCGGCGGGATGGATATCGAGTTGAGCCCGGTGGATTCGGTGGCGAAGGGGGATTGACGTCATGTCGTTAGAGACAACAAGAGGCCGGCTTGTGCGTGGTGGACGTCCTCGTCCACCACGGCTCAAAGACAATACTGTAGGTCGGGATGCTTGTCATCCCGACGGTCGAATCGTAGGGCAGAACCCCAGGATCGATCGGGTCAGCGAGCGACCGGCGGTTCTGCGATCATCCCTTTCCTCCTGCATCGGCACCGGCCCTGACCTGTCGCTGCTTCGCGCTCAGGGTCGACGGCGTCAGGTCACCGCTCGACCCTGTCCGCTGCGCGGAACCGGATCGAGCTCAAGACCTGACGCAAGCGTTCGCGTGAATGTGATTCTCGCGCTTGCGCTGGTTGCCATAATTGTGTCTGTGGCACTCGCTCCGGCCGTAAACGCCCAAAGCGGTTTTGAACGCACCCTCGACTCGCTTTTCGTGGTAGCGTCATCGGCCGAGATTCAGTACCAGGATATGCGTGATTCGGCCATGAATCAGATCGCAGCCTACGGCGTAAACGCCGTACCGTACCTGATCGACAAGTTGTCCACCAAGTCGAGCTGGGACCGCTGGACGCTGATCTGGATCTTCCAGCGCATAGGATCACCGGCAGTACCGTTGCTGCTCGAAGCCCTCAGGCGGCCCGACGATTTGGTGGTTCAGCGTGTTGCCTGGGCGCTGGGCGATATCAAGGATACGTCAGCGGTCGACGGACTTATCGGCGTCTGCGGACACTCGTCGTGGCAGGTGCGAGATGAGGCTATCGCCGCGCTGGGGCGCATCGGTCAGGCACGGGCATCAGGCGCTGTCTTGCGCGCGCTCGAAGACACAATTGGTCAGGTGCGGAAATCGGCGGTGGTTTCGTGTGGCCAGTTGAGAGTAGCCGAGGCGGTCGAGGAACTTGTGCATCGCCTGGGAGACGATTTCTACGGGGCACGGCTTACCGCTGCAAATTCGCTGTTGCAGTTGGATACCGCCGCAGTACTGAGAGTTCTCAAAGATTCGTTGGAATCCACAAATCCTATGGTCGGACACATGGCTTGCCGGGTGCTTGGCAGGATCGGCGGAGACGAAGCCCTTTCGCTGCTGATCGAGCAGGCCGAGTCCATCGACCTGGTGCGCCGCGCTCACGCGGCGGTTGCGCTGGCGAAAGCCGATCCCAATGATGAGTGCGCTTTTCGCCGGCAGTATCTCGAAACCGAGCCGGACCGCCTGGCCCGTCTGCAAGTGGAGTCGACTATCCGGGCAGCGCAACATGGACAATGATCGACTCACAGAACGCCTTTCTCGCGTAAAAAACCTGGTAGCCAAACCACAACACTGGGCCAAACCAACAGCGATCCCGCCCCGATATGAGCGACTGGCCGGGGCAGTCGGCGGTCAACTGGTTCCGGCGCCGTCCGGCAACTATGTCAAAGTAGTCTCGATTTATCCGTTTGGTTTCGAGTTTGGTTCGACGTGCCTTCAGCGTCCGGCGGACGGATCATCCGTAGCCGTAGCGTCATACACGGCGCTTGAATGCGAGGGAGAGGTGGCGCTGGGCAGGCTCTTGTTTATCGACACCGAGACTACCGGTCTGAGCGGCGCGGGGGCGGTACCCTTTCTGGTGGGGTGTGGTTCGCTGACCCAAGCCGGGTTCGAGATTCGGCAGTATCTGCTGCCGGAATATACCGACGAGGCCGCCATGCTGGAGCAAGTGCTGGCCGAGCTGGGCGGCGATCGGACTCTGGTCAGCTACAACGGCGCAGCGTTTGACCTCAACCTGATTCGGGATCGGTTTATCGTTAATCGGGTAGCTCGCGATGTTCCGTGCGCCGGACACTTCGACCTGCTGCACCCGGTCCGGCGTCTGTTCAAGCGTCGCCTGAATGACTGCAGCCTGACCAGTATCGAGCGCGAAATCTTCGGCTATTATCGCAGTGACGATTTACCCGGCCACTTGATTCCTTCGGTGTATTTCGACTGGCTGCAGACCGAGTCGGTTGAATTCCTTCCTGCCGTGCTCGAGCACAATAAGTTGGACATACTATCCCTCTTCTTTCTCCTTCTGCATGTCGACAGCGTTTTCCGCAGTGAGGGCGCCGTGCTCGACTTTGCTGAAGACATCTACTCGCTCTCCCGCGTTTATGGTCGTCGCAGGCGCCACCAAGCCGTGATCGCCAACTTCGAGACCCTTCGGAGGAGCATAGGGCCGCCGTTGACCGACGAAATACTGCTCTTTCACTCAATGGCGTTCAAGCGTCAGGGGGACTGGGCCGGGGCGCTCGAAATCTGGCACAAGCTGGCTGAAGGCACCGGCCCGGAAGCGGCTGTGGCCGCGCTCGAACTGGCAAAGCACTATGAGCACCGGGAGGGAGATATGGCTCTGGCCCTGGATAATGCCCGCAAGGCAGGACGGCTTGATCTGTCCAGCCGCCAGCGGAAGCTGCTGGAGCTTCGGGTGGCCCGGCTGTGTCGGAAACTGGCCGTCCGAACCAGATAACTACAACACTCATAGTCGCTTACAATCCGCCGATAAAGAGCGTAGGAGGCAGCCCTATGGTGCACGACGCTATTAAGAAGGTTCTCGACGACGGGCTCAAGCTCTACGCCCTGCCACAGACGCTAGCGGAGGTTCTTAAGGTCGTTTCAGACGAATCTACCGGGGCCGACGATCTGGCGAAAGTTCTGATGCGCGATCCGGCCATAACCGCGCGGGTGCTTCGCGTGGTCAACTCGCCGTTCTACGGGGTCGGCCGCAAGATCGGATCGGTGTCACAGGCGGTGGTCACAATCGGTATGCGCCAGGTGACGGCGCTGGCGTTGTCGACCTCGGTCTATTCCATGACCGAGCGCTGGCAGTCATCGTTCGACCGGGTCCGCTTCTGGCGGCATTCGCTCGAGGTGGCCATCGCAGCGCGTGTACTGGCTGAAAAGATCGGCTACAAAAAGGTCGAAGAGATGTTTGTCGCTGGGTTGCTCCACGATATCGGCCTGTTGGTGCTGGAACGGTCCTTCGCCGACCAGTACCAAAAACTATGGAAACAGTCGCTCGGCAACGGCTCACTGGTGGATCTCGAGGAAGAGGCCTGGGGCAGCAACCATGCGCGGGTCGGCCAGTTCCTGCTGGAACAGTGGCAATTGCCGGAGTCGATTTGCCAGGCGGTAGGCCATCACCACACGGTCTTTTCGCCCGGAGCAGCCGATGCCGAACTAATCCCAAGCCAGATTGTCAACCTGGCCAACCGGATATCTAAGTTCCGCATCGCTGACCGTCAGGCCGGCGTGGATCCGGCTGAACGAAACAACCGTGAGATCATCCGCGAGAACCTTCGCTTGTCCGTGGAGAACCTCTGCGCCATCGAGAAACAGCTCTTCGCCAGCACGGTGGAGGAGTCCAAATACCTGGAGATCGATATTGGTTCCACCGAGGAGATACTCAAAGAGGCAAACCTGCTGCTATTTCAGCAGTACTCGGCGGTCGAGACGCTTCTGGAAGAGAACCGTCGTTTCCAGACTCAGTTTGCAGGGGAACAGGTGAAGACCGGCTTTCTCGAATCACTGAAGGCGACCACATCGGCATTTACCGAGTACATAGACGGCATCACCAGCGCGATTCTGCTCCAGGTAAGCGAAGTCGAGGCCGGGATCAAGAACGGCTCGATAATTGACCCGCGCGGCCTGGTGGCCCAGTCGGCCAAGGCAATCACCAGCGAGATGCAGGCCGTCAGCGCCGTCATGGCCGAGATGAAGCGCCTGACCCGTACCGAAAGCGCTCTCTATTATGACCAGAAGGGTGTCGAGGCGGTGGAAAACAGAATCAGAAGCAAACTGAAATCGCTGGACCGCCCGGTGGGGGTGGCGTAGGCACTACTTACGATTGCAGAGTGAGACCGCTTCCCACTCACATATCCGGCGCCACAAAAGCGGTCGGTGCACCAATACAGCTTTGAGCTAGTGTCTTGTCCCGTCAATAGCTTTACATAGTCGGTTGATTTTTCCGAGGATGGAATCAGCTGTGGCGGTCCAGACAAAGGGTTTGGTCGTGGCATTGTAGTGAGCAATGAAGGTTTCGATGTGG